>JAGFXQ010000055.1 GCA_017861355.1 Bacillota bacterium | reverse complement strand
GCAAGATAGCAGGACTGTATGCCTTCCGGAATCGTAGCTCTGGGCGGATCCGCCAAAGCGATCAGTCCACGAAATTGAAGTCTGCAATCCTCCAGTCTCTCTGGTGCTTCTTCCTCCGGCTCAAGCTCAGTATCAGCAATTGCAATTACTTTTCTGCCTTTCCCGGAATATTCGAGAAGCTTCTGTTGCAGCTCCAATTGCTTCTTTTTCTGTAAAGAACATAGCCTGAGGATTGCTTCCGGGCTTCCCTTGGCAGCAATGATTCTTTTTCCCTCTACGAACCATAACTGCCCCATCGCTTTCATTTCATTTGTAAAGGAGTATTCCAATATAAGCTGTCGCTGATCCTTTGATAAATCACATGCCATGACAGGTGTATCCAGGTATTCCTTTTCATTTCGACTGTCTTTGTTACAGCAGTGCTTACATAATTCTTTACCATAATCTAATAGTGCTTCCTCTACCGAATCCGAGGTATCCCTTCGACATGCCAGTGATAATATCTGGCAGAACCTGCTCTCCTGTCTTTCCTCAATAAATGCTTCCGAAACCTGCATACAATTCTCAGTTATCGTTCCTGTTTTGTCCATGCACAGAACCGATACAGCGCCTAAGGTTTCCACAGAAGATAGTCGCCTGACTAAGGCTTTCTTCTTGACGAGTCTCAATGCTCCCATGGAGAAATAAACGGATAAAATCACAGGGAATTCGCCCGGCACCATCGATAACGCCAAGACAATACCCGCAAGCATACTATGAATGATCCGTTCTGACATTGTATATTGGTATAAATTAAGATACGTGATCCCACTGACTAATATAAACAAAATAGAGGCAAAATATAAACACTGCTTCGCCAATTCTTTCAATTGACGTTGTAACAGTGAATTTTCCGTTTCCATACTTGCGATACTTTCTGCAATTTTACCATATTCTGTATCATTTCCAATACAGTCTACAATCATCCTCCCTGATCCAAGTACCACTAATGTTCCGGTATAACAGCAAATATTCCGATCATGCATCGCATCGGTATTATAATGTTCTGATTCAATGGCTTCTTTTTTCACCGCAATCGATTCACCGGTAAGAATACTCTCATCCATCCATAACCCCGCACAAGAAATCAAATGCCCATCGGCAGGAATCTTTGCTCCCTCCTGCAACAGTACCAGGTCACCCGGAACCAGCTCTTCCTTACCAATCTGATATTTTTTGCCTTCCCGGATAACTTCTACTCTTGGTGTAGTAATATCCTTCAGCTTCTTTAATACATTTCCTGTTCTAAGATCCTGAAAACGATCGATCCCAATGACAAATACAACAAACATAATCATAATAAAGCCATCGGCTGCATCTCCTAATACAAAATATATAAATGCTGAAATTGATAACAGCAGATAAATCGGTTCCGAGAAGATGTTTTTCAGATGCTTTTTTATGTTTCCTTTTCTTTTTGCGGTGATCTCATTTCTTCCGTACCTCTTCTCCCGTTCCTTCACTTCTTTTATCGTCAACCCAGTCTGGTCAGTCATTTTCAATACCTCCTTGAATAAGGCACTGAATAGGCGGATGTATCCAAGGGCATAAAAACACCTGTGGTACATGCAGATCAATAATAATCTGTCCCACAGGTCTATTCTATCCTGTTGCTGTTAACCAGCCCGGCTGCACGAATACGTATTACGTCGCCTGATCAGATTGTACTGTAGATTAGCTGAATTAGCCTATGCAGTGCAAGGTGATTCCTATGTTTCATCATATGCTTCGTATGAAATATAGTTACAAAGGCGAAAGGGAAGGATAAAAACAATGATTCTTCGTACACATTTACAATAGAAATAACTCGAAATATAAAGTATAATTGCTATTTGAATTCACACTTTTGTAATAAATTTATTAATTATGAAAACTTTTTTCATAGGAAAGTTCGCCTTTGAAATAAAAACCCATCTTTGTTCTCATAATCAGGAAGGAATTCTATGAACTACGATTTATTATTCTTAGATGTAGACGGAACCTTAAAACAGGAACCATATCATATTTCAGAGAAAAACAAAGAAGCAGTTATGAATGCTTGTCACGCCGGTAAAAAGGTGTCCATCGCTACCGGAAGAAATAAAGGTCTTATTCTCAATACCGTTCGTGAGCTGCAGCTCGCTGATTATACTAATTCCTATACGGTTGCGCTGAATGGTGCCCATATCATCGACAATTGCACCGGTGATACCCTACGGACTGTTCCAATCAGTACTCACCTAGCCTTGCAACTATTTTTAAAGGCTTATGAGCTTGATGTATCCTGTCATGTATATACAGAGAATCTTATCTGTTTTAATTACAGTGATTTTCATTATGATTGGTATAAGAAGCTGGGGTGCGATTGCAGACTTGTAGATATGGGATGTTCCGAGCTTGGTTTAGATGAGGCTCCCTTAAAATTCTTTGTTACCAGTCAAGATTGTGAGAAACTGAACACCTTTAAGAAAGAGATGCATACCGCTACCATGCATAGCCTGAATGCGGAATTCTCCAGCCCATATACCTTGGAATATACCTCGATCCATGCTAGTAAGGGACTCGGAATGGAATATGTATGCGGCTTATTCGGAAAATCTCCTTCCCCGGCAATTACTGCCGATGAAGGTGAAAATGATATCTCAATTAAAAAATACCTGCTTCTCTAATTAAGAAGCAGGTATTTTTGATTCCTGTCTACAGATCTGTGGAGACATCCATCTCCTCGGAGGTAAGGATCTCATTCTCGGTTGCAGTTCTTGTACCTTTCCGTACTTTGGATTTTAACTTGAACAGAAAGCTTAGCTTCGTCTCCGAGATAATCACAGCGATAAAAATAAAGCCAAAGCCAACGAATAAACGCGGGGTAATAATCTCATGATAGAACAGGACAGAAAAAAGAGCTCCGAATACCGATTCCAGACTCATAATAATCGCCGCCGGTGCTGGATGAGTATACTTTTGACCGACGTTCTGTAGAAGCAATGCTAATGCTGTTGCAAATACCGCCAGATATAACAGACCTATTACAGAACCGGTACTCCAGTTTGTTGGTATGTCCTCAAATAATAAACCAATCAACCAAGAATAAACGGCTGCATATCCGAATTGCAATATCGTGAGAAGGATCGGATCTCTATGACCGGAGAACTTTGCTACCGCCACCATATGAATCGCATAGATAACCCCGCTGATCAAGGTCAATCCATCACCCATACGGATCGACAGATCGCCATTCAAGGATACCAGACCAATACCAATTATACTGATAAAAGCAGCTATCAGATTGAAGTTATCCGGTTTTTTCTTGTCCACCGGCCAGAAGAAAAATGGTACCAGGACACAATAAATCGCTGTTAAAAATGCATTTTTGCCCGGAGTGGTATCTGTAATACCAATTGTTTGCAGACTATAGGCAACAAAAAGTAAGGTGCCGAGAATACCACCCTTAATAAAATATTCTTTATTCAAGTTTTTCAGTCTTTTATGGAAAATGATGCACAGCAGAATACCTCCGATAGTGAATCGGAATGCTAAAAGCATATGAGGTTGCATTACATCCATTGAATTCTTTACTATAAGAAAGGAGCTTCCCCAGATAATAGTAGCTCCAAATAATGCTATTTTCGCCGACAAACTATGTTTGTGCTGATTCATAAGTATTCCTTCCAAGTCCTCTGTTTGTAATCATATTTATTTACTATGCTCCGTTTGCCTATTCTATCACAAATTAATCGAAGCTTCAATCAAAAATGCAATTATGTAATACCAAAACTTTTTTATATAAGTTTTGGTACCGGCACTCAATTAAGGGATACGGTAATGTCTCCTACTGCGATCTGGATACATGGAGGGATAAGGTACTCCTTCCAGTTCATGATAAGAATCACCCTGAGTACAATTCGATTGCCGAAAGCATAGAAACCAATCGAGACAGTATTGATATTCATTTACCTGCTCCACTCGTTCCATAGCAGCACCACAGGTTCCGGGAGGCGGTAAGATTACATCGTCACCGGGGATCCAGTTTGCGGGTGTTGCTACTTTATCGCAATCCGCTGTCTGCAATGCAATGATCATTCTTTTTAGTTCCTCAATGTTCCTTCCGGTAGTAGCTGGATAATATAGAATTGCCCTGATCACTCCGTTTGGATCAATAATAAATACTGCTCTCACAGTAGCGGTTGCTGAATTCTTCGGATGCAGCATCCCATACTTTTTCGCAATATCCATCGATAAATCCGCAATGAGGGGAAAGGTTACCTCCACGTGCTTTATATCCTTCCATACCAATTCCTTGATCTTTCTTAGCCAGGCAATATGCGCATAAAGCGAATCAATGGATAAGCCAATCAGCTCTGTATTCAGTGCTTTAAATTCACCCATTTCCGATGCAAAGGTCATGAATTCTGTTGTACATACCGGGGTGTAATCAGCCGGATGACTGAACAGAATAACCCATTTCCCATGATAATCTTTTGGAAAGTCAATCTCACCCTGCGTTGTTATTCCATGAAATTCGGGTGCCATATCACCGATTAAGGGCATATGAGGTGTAAACCCCTCTTCCATAATAGCCTCCTGTCAAAGATATTACAACCTCCAACTATGTTGGTTAACATAGCTAACGTGTAAGCTCTCATACATCTTGATACTACAATGATATGATAAAAGGCTGCATCTGCTACACGAAATCGGGTCAAAGACAAAGATATGCGTCCTTCCCAATAACAGAATATCTCCGGCCTGTTACTTGGAGGAACGCATATCTTATTTATGATGAATATAGGGTTAATAACTTAAAACTTATTAATTCTTAAATAGAATTAATGTTATAACAGAGGCTTTCCAAGAAGTGACTGACTATATCACATCTTGATGGTTTCTTAGTTATCCTCTAATATTGTACCATCCGTACCGATCGTAATAACTCTCCAGGGTATCATCACCTGGCTATTCGTCATCGCGGTCTTAACTGCATGAACGATACCTCCGCAGCAAGGAACCTCCATACGGATAACGGTCACACTCTTGATATCATTCATACTGAGTATCTGTGTCAACTTCACGGAATAATCCACCTCATCTAACTTCGGACATCCAATCAAGGTGATCTTATTCTTCATGAACTGGTGAAAATCGCCGAATGCATATGCTGTACAATCAGCCGCAATCAAGAGATTGGCACCCTTAAAATAAGCTGCATTCGGTGCCACTAATTGTATCTGAACCGGCCATTGGCGAAGCATAGAAGGAGTAGAAGCCGGTGCAGCATTATTCTCCGGTTGAGCAGCTACCGGTGCTTCCTGATGCTGTAAGCTCATCGCTCTTGAACCTGGACATCCAGAGAAACTAGGAGCAGAAGCTGCCTCATTCGTTGCTTTCTGCTTTGCGATATTGCGATTGACTTCTTCTTCGTTATATTCTAAGGCTTCTCTTTCTACAAAGCTGATTGCATTGGTAGGACATACCGGCAGACAGTTACCAAGTCCATCACAGTAATCATCCCTCAGAAGCGTTGCTTTTCCATCAACCAAACCAATTGCTGACTCGTGGCAAGCATTGACACATAAGCCACATCCATTACAAAGTTCCTCATTAATCTTAATAATTTTACGTACCATTTTCAAATCCTCCTATGATTAACCACAGTGAACATTTTGCTTTCCTGCACTATGTTTTCTTGTTCTTTTGTTACACTGTGATTTTATATTTTACAACATATTTTCTTGTAATAAATCAATTTCTCTTTATTGGTTATTTCACTGATGCTCCTATTGTATCTTAAATTCTACAAAAAGAGTGTAGCTATAGCTACACTCTTTCAATTTATCTCTTTTTATCTTGAACCATTAATATCATCGGACTACAAAAACAGAACACTGAATAAAATCAGTAATCCACCACCAAGAATAAGACTGATTCGGTGTGGAGCCAGTTCAACAATGGAGTGATTTTTAAAATCACGGTTGTAATTGGTACGTTCTCTTTCACGAAGTGTTGCTTCCAGATTCATATAATTCACTTGATTTGCATTCTTCATACCCATACTGCTCATACCTACGCCAGCCGGATTGCCTTTCATCATCATTAATATACCAATGATTAATACCGCAATTCCTACTATGAATGTTACATCCTGGAGCGGATGCTGGTAATAATTTGTGATTAAAAAAGAAATTACTAAACCGATCCCGGCAATTAAAAGCCCATAAATCAACATTATGAGGGCTCTCTTTAAGAATATAACAATTATATCGTGAAAACCAAGCTTATCTTCAGCTGTAAATTCCTGTTTTTCTTTTAAATCACTTATCGTTCATACCTCCATAATTGTGGTTAATATGATAATGAATACAATCAAATCTACAAAAATAAAATACTTATAATGATCAGTATTCCTCCACCAAGAACAAGGCAAATCTTACGTGGTGCCAGACCTATCATAGAATTGCTTGAAGTATCACGATTATTCTGATCAAGCTCTCTTTCTCGAATTGATGCTACCAGATTAATATAACTCGTATCGGAATTCCTCATACCAATCGTCATTATAATACCAATAATAAGTACTCCAACTCCTATCATAAACCCGACATCCTGCAGTTTATACCCATAATTATTTGTAATAACTAAGCCGGCAACAAAACCAATCCCTGCAATTATTATCCCGTAGATTAACATTATGAGAAAACTCTTTAACAACAAAGTTATTTTACTGCGGAAGCTAAGCTCATCCTCCGCTTCATACCCCTTCATATCCTTTAAATCACTCATCTTATACCACCTTTGCTATGATAAATACTAATGACAGAAACAACAAAATCTTACCCACATTATAACATCATAATTTTTCCAATACATTAAAAATTTATTAGAAATTGTGTAAGCAAAAAGCAGCCTATCCATAAATTTTGAGATCTACAAAACTGACATTTTTGAATTATATCTTCAAAAAGGTAAACCTACCATTTTTTATGATGGATATATTAATATAGCTCCTAATTCACGCTCATGGTAATCGTGAATTAGGAGCTATCCATCATACTATTATTTTACGAAAGGCTTTTCTGCTTTTTCTGTTTCTCAACAAAGCATTGATAACACATTGCAGTATAACGATCGTTCCCGCCAATTAAGATCTGCTCACCTTCTGTTATAATTCTTCCGCTCTCATCCAGACGAACATTCACAGTCGCTTTTCTTCCGCAGGAGCAAATGGTCTTAATCTCGGTAATCGAATCCGCTATTTCCATCAGACGCTTACTTCCAGGGAACATCTTGGTTCTAAAATCAGCACGAAGGCCAAAACATAATACTGGAATATTGTTATCAATTACAAGCATTGCAAGTTGGTCAACTTGCTCTTCGGACAAGAATTGACATTCATCAACAATAATAACATCAATTTGATGTGTAAGCTTCTGAAAGCTTTGGTATAAATCCTCCTCCGGAGGAAATACATACGCAGTAGCGGATAAACCGGCACGGGACATAACAACACCCTCTCCGTCTCTACTGTCGATTTGCGGCTTAATCAGCCACACTCTCATTCCGCGTTCTTCGTAATTGAATTTTGTAATTAAGGCTTGCGCCGTTTTTGAACTGCCCATAACGCCATATTTAAAATATAATTTCGCCATATTCTTCTTCCTTGTCTGAAGTATGATGTAATAATCTATCTTGTGCTCTTATCGTACGGGATACCCTCTGCCTTCGGTGCTCTGGATTTACCGGAAGTAAATACAAGGACTACCATGGTTGCAATATAGGGTAACATCTTATAGAAGGCCTGATTAAGTTCCAGATTCTGAAGGAACGGAATTAATGCTACGGAATAAGCCAAAGTTCTTAGGAATGCGAAGAATAACGCAGCAAACAGAATTCTCCAAGGCTTCCATTGACCAAAAATCATTACGGCCAATGCTAAGAAACCGAAACCTGCAACACCGGTATGACCATTCACATTACCATCCATAACACCGACAGAATAGAAGAAACCACCAATACCACCTAGAAGGCCGGAAAGTCCGACGCCAAAATATCTCATATGATGAACATTGATACCTACGGAGTCTGCTGCATGGGGATGTTCACCACAGGCACGAAGACGTAGACCGAATTTCGTCATATAGAAGATGACAACCGAGACTAACAGTAATAAGAAACCAATGTATATGGTAATATACGTATTCTTAAAGAACAGATCTCCAAGAACCGGAATCTTGCTAAGTCCGGGAACTTCTCTCATATAGAAATTAATATCGGTTGTAATACCATCGCTACTGAATTTCATCTTAGCAAATAATAAGATAACAGCAGGAATTAACATGTTTAATGCAGTACCGGATATTGTCTGGTCCGCTTTCATATTAATTGCAGCAAAAGCTAAAAGCATAGCATAAAGAATACCTGCAATTGCTGCTATAAGCATACCGATTAATAATACAACCTGAGGATTCATTCCGGATCCCTGAACAAAATACACCGTAAGGCAACCAAAGAATGCACCAAATAACATAATACCTTCAAGTGCAATATTTATAACTCCGCTTCGCTCACTGAACATACCACCGAGAGCGACTAACAACAAAGGAATTGCAACAGGAAGCATATTCTGAACCAAGTAATATAATGTATCCATCCTTACGCCTCCTTACCTTTCTTAATATTGTCTGTCGGTTGATTGGTATCCAGTTTCTTCTCTCGTCTTTGCTTAATAAATCTGGCAAATGCAGCATTCATAATTAATGCAAAGGAGGAGAAATAAATAATAACAGCGATAACAACATCAATGATCTCCGGTTTATATCCGAGTAAGCTGGCTAAAGTACCACCTCTTCCAATATGTGAGATAAAGATTGCTGAGAAAATAGTGCCAATCGGATTCGCAAATCCAAGTAACGCTACCGCAATACCATTAAAACCTGCTGAAGCGATAACACTGATTGGTTCATAGGTCATACTGCTTCCTGCGATGGTAGACGGGGCGAGAATAGCGAAAGCACCACCAAGACCGGAAAGTGCTCCGGCGATTACCATGGTTAAAATAGTGTTTCGCTTATCACTCATTCCGGCATATTTACTGGCAAACTTGTTGAAGCCGGTAGCTTTAAGTTCATAGCCAAAGGTAGTCTTATTCAATGTAATATGCAACAGAATTGCAATCACAATTGCAATAATAATTGCAATGTTTGCATTAGAATAAGGTATTCCAAGCGAAGGTATCTGCGCTGAGGCCGGTAAATAGGCTGTTCTTGTCTTAGTGGAGATATACATGGTGGAATTGCCCTGAACCAGCATATCAACAAGATACATACCAATGTAATTGAACATAATTGATGTAATAACTTCGTTCACGTTAAATAATGCTTTCAATATTCCGGGAATGAATCCCCAAATCATACCGCCAATTAATCCTGCAAGAACACATACAAGCCAGTGAATGGAGGCAGGCATCGGCCACATAAAGCCTACGTACAACGCGAAGAACATACCCATAGTATATTGACCGGATGAACCGATATTGAATAAGCCCATCTTGAAAGCAAATCCAACGGAAAGACCGGTCATTAAGATTGGTGTAGCAAAGTAAAGCACATCACCAAGTCTGGTAAAGCCTCCGAACAGAACTCTTCCGAATCCGGCAAGGGAATTCCCGGGAAGGGCAAACACCATAACAATAAAACCAAAGATAAGTCCTAACGCGATAGCTAACAGAGCTGCTGTAAAAGAGGAGAAGCCTTTGGTCTTTGTAATACTCTTCAAAGAAAAAGTTTTATTCTGCATGTCCGCTCTCCTTTCCTACATTACGTTTTGCACCGGACATGTATAGTCCAAGCTCTTGTACAGTCGTTGTCTTCGGGTCAAGCTCACCGACAATCTCACCTTCATACATTACAAGAATACGGTCACTCACATTCATAACCTCATCAAGTTCCAGTGAGATCAGTAACACACCCTTACCCTGGTCACGGTTACCGATTAACTGCTTATGAATAAATTCAATCGCACCGACATCAAGTCCACGTGTAGGCTGTACCGCAACCAAGAGCTCATGCTTCTTATCGAGCTCTCTGGCGATGATTGCCTTCTGCTGATTTCCGCCAGACATACTTCTGGTGGTAGAAAGTGCACCTTGTCCGCTTCTTACATCATATTGCTCAATTAATTTATCCGCATAACTACGCACTGCAGGACGCTTGATAAAGCCGTTTTTCTGAAATTCCGTCTGCCAATAACGTTGTAATACTATATTATCCTCCAAACTATAATCCAGAACCAGACCGTATTTGTGGCGGTCCTCAGGAATATGGCTCATGCCTGTCTTGGAACGATTGCGGATGGATGCTTTTGTAATATCCTTACCTGCTAAGGTAATCTCACCTTTACTCAGTTTATCCAGTCCGGTCAAAGCTGCAACAAGCTCCGTCTGACCATTGCCTTCAATTCCTGCCAGACAGACGATCTCTCCCGCCTTAACTTCGAAGGATACATTTTTCACTGCATTCTTCTTGCTGGTTTTGGAAGGAACCGTAACATTGTGAACCGATAACACAACATCACCTGTAGCAATCTCTTTCTTATCTACCGTAAAGCTGATATCACGGCCAACCATCATCTTTGATAATTCTTCTTTGGTAGTATTCTTTATATCAACAGTACCGATGCATTTTCCTTTACGGAGTACGGTACAGCGATCGGCAACCGACATGATCTCATTTAATTTGTGTGTTATGAACAGGATTGATTTTCCTTCTTTTGCGAAGCCTCGCATTATATCCATCAGTTCATCAATTTCCTGTGGGGTCAAGACAGCAGTCGGTTCGTCAAATATCAGAATATCGTTATCTCGATAAAGCATCTTTAAGATTTCAACACGTTGCTGCATCCCGACCGAGATTTTCTCAATGTAAGCATCCGGATCTACCTGAAGACCATATTTCTTGCTAAGAGAAATCACCTTATCTCTGGCTTCCTTCTTCTGAAGAAATCCCATTTTGTTCGGCTCTACGCCCAGTATGATGTTCTCAAGAACAGTAAATATCTCTACCAGCTTAAAATGCTGATGTACCATACCAATACCAAGACTATTGGCATCATTCGGGTTGTTGATTTTAACAACCTCGCCATTTTTCTTAATCTCTCCCTTTTCTGCCTGATACAGACCGAAAAGTACACTCATAAGAGTAGATTTTCCCGCACCGTTCTCTCCGAGGAGCGCATGAATCTCACCCTTGCGAAGTTGGAGGGTAATATCATCATTTGCGATTATTCCGGGAAATTCCTTTGTGATATGAAGCATTTCAATAATATAATTTTCCACGTCTACCTCACTATTATCTTTTTTTTATAGAAATATACAATTGTACATATTTCAAAAATGTAAGTTACGCAGTTGTTCCAATTTCATAAGAAAGGGGAAAAGGTAAATGCCTTTTCCCCTGAAAATACTCTACTTACATAAGGCTAAGGCCAATATGTCAGATGGTATCGCCAAATTCTTACTGTCTGGTTTCTACAGCAACCTTAGTAAGAGCAAGGTTAGTCTTTAACTCATCAACTGTAGCATAGCCGTTAGCATCAGCAACAGTAAAGGTTCTTACCGGAACTACAGAGCCGTTAGCAAGAGTAGCATATACTGCATCGTAAGCTGCTTTGTCAAAGGATGTAAAACGATCAAATGCATTTGCTTTGTCATCACCGATAACTGCAGTAGGAAGACCTACGCCATTATTGGATGCGTTAAATACAGTAGTTACACCTGCATAGGTATCCCATTTACTTGTCTTGTAGATAGCTTCAAGAACTGCCTGAACAGAAGCACCAAGACCCTTGGTAGCGGATGTGATAACTGTTTCGCTATCGTATCTCTGGTCAACGTCAACACCGATTACCTTTGTACCGGACTCGGAAGCAGCAGCCATAACGCTCTTACCTACGGAACCGCCACAAGCGAAGATAACCTGTGTACCTTCCTGGTACATAGTCTTTGCAGTAGCTTTGTTGGTATCTGTCTCAGCGAAGTCGCCTGTGTAGTGATAGGTAACGGAGATAGCACCATCTGCTAAGCCAAGTTCCTTTGCAGCTGCATCAGCGCCCTGAAGGAAGCCGTAACCGAATGCCTGAACTGCGGGAACTGCCATACCACCCATGAAACCAAGCTTTGTGTTGCCATCTTTAACAGCAGCAAAACCTGCAAGGTAACCGGACTGCTCTTCTGCGTACATAACGCTTGCAACGTTCTTCTTTGTTTCAAAAGTTGCATAATCAGCGGTATGAGGTGTTCCATCAAGAAGGATGAACTTTACATCAGGATACTTTGTCTGAGCTTCATAAATCGGAACCTCAAATAAGAAACCAGGTGTTACAACAACCTTAGCACCGCTTGTTACAGCGTTGTCAATTGCTGCAAGATATCCAGCGTCAGAAGCCTCTTCGGGCTTAATATACTGATGAGTAATCTTGTTAGCCTCTGCGAAAGCAACTACGCCTTCCCATGCACCTTGGTTGAATGATTTGTCATCGATGTTACCTTTGTCTGTGATAAGTGCAATTTCATAACCACTTGTTTTGCTTGCACATCCTGTTAAAGCAAAGGCCATTACTAAAACTAATAATACTGATACTACTTTTTTCATAAATCTGTCCTCCCTGTTTTAGTTGTAATTTATTTTGTCGGAGATTTTAGTTCCAGTAACGAAAATTTCCGAATAAACACTACAGTAGAATAATACCATAAATGGACAAATTATTCAAGAGTTGCAAACTACTAAAAGTATTTTTATATTTTTACAAAGTTTTCAATCTCTTGATAATGATTGCAGCTAGAATACCGACTAATGCTCCCATAATAACACCGGATACCAATAAAAACGGTAGATAATAGATAATATCTACATTTTCCACCACAAAAATCGATACTACTATTTGACCTATATTATGCGCAATTCCGCCGATAATACTTATACCAACCATACTAAATAATTTTGTTTTTTGAAAAATAACCATAAGAAACCAGCTAAGCAGACCGCCAACCAAGCTAAACATCATAGTGGATGGATTGCCAAAGGTAAAACCAACCAGAATAATACGCAAAATCGATAAAACAAAAGCTTCTTTTACACCCATCTTATATAAAGCCACGATGACAACCAGATTGGCTAATCCAAGCTTAATACCGGGAATTGCATTGGATACAGGAAATAAACTTTCAATATAACTAAAGATAAATGCAAGTGCAATTAGTATACCATAGGTTGCAACTTTTTTTGATTTCATTGAGTCTCCTTTTTGAGTACCTTTCTAATTCTTCAGTAAATTGCTAAATTATTAGCAATGATCAGTTAGATATAGCATCTACCCCGCTATCTTCTGTGTCCATAACTTCGAGAACCACTTTGTTCGGGAGACATACAATGGTTTCATTACTATAATGAATCTTTTTATGTTTTACGCAGATCTCATCCGGACAACTTGCCTCAAGCATGTCTACATA
>JAGFXQ010000260.1 GCA_017861355.1 Bacillota bacterium | reverse complement strand
AACTCTTACAATATCGACACGATATATCTTTTTTCATCCATAGAATCAAAAAATCCTAGCCAAGACTAGAACCACAAGAATTCTTACAATGTGTGCCCACCGAGCACAAGAATAAGAGCTTTGTAGTCGATCTACAAAGCCCTTATCCTAGAGAACATTTATTTTATTAACTTATGTGAACCATCGTTCCTCAATAACCGGACCAGATGCCAATCCGTCCGAGCAATTTTTATGATAAGGTAAGTAAAGCCCTCTCCAAATCCTGTTTTTCTTAGATGGCTTTTCTATTCATTATTTCGATATTCCAGCGGTGTTATTCCCAATGTCTTTTTGAATACCCTATAAAAATATTGAGTGTCTTCGTAACCTACTATCTGCGCAATCTCATGAATTGTACTCTGTGTGTTTCTTAACAAGTCACAAGCTTTTTCAATACGAGTATCCTTCAGATAATTCGTCAAAGTAACTCCTGTCTCCTGTTTAAAAATTGTCGAAAAATAATTAGGATTAACTGAAAAATGACTTGCCATTTCTTTTACAGTAATCTCATTCGTATAGTTTCTCTTGATATATTCTTTTGCTTTTCCAATAATCTCACGGCAATTAGCGTTTGCATTCTTATCTTCCTTAAGAATTCGTGTCACGGTATTATACAAATAATCAACTATTTGTTGGGGATTATCAGAACGATCAATTACTTCATCAGAAAGCAGATATTGAATATCAAGGCTACTGTCAAAATCATCCATTACGCTGAAATTTTTCAGTATAATACGTATAATTTCGTAATAAATACTTTTAATATACTCAGCTTTACGATTGCGAAGATTATCATATGAAAAGATATCTTGTAATATAACTCTTATATTCTTATAGTCACCTACAGTAATATGTCTCTCCAATATACGCAATTGATGCTCTGCCAATTCAAACTTCGTATTATAATCAATCGTGTCATAGCAGAATATCCTGCTGTTATTTACCAGTCTCATATTCAATGCCGACATAGCTTGTTTATAGATTTCCTGTGATATCACATTACATACTCCACTAATGGCAATGGTTACAGAAATGGTTACATATTTAACCGTCTTTGAATAAAGGTCATATGCAAAAGTTTTACATAAACGTTGAAGCTCATCTGAATCAGTATGAGCGACAATAATCATAACTTGTGTTACATCCTTGAGATTATCCACAATTGCAAAATTATTATTTGGGCGGATTTCATCAGCAATATTTTTAATTGCATATTTGATCAGCCCAATATCTTCATATTTAAATGTCGAGTCAGAATAATTAGAGCTGTCAACATGAATAAGCAACAGCATGTATTTATATCTTTTATCCTCCCCCATAGGGCTAAACCGCACAGGTTCGTCTATACCAATCGTTTCATTCCTGCTGTGAAAGGCCTTGTTGATAGCGCGTTCCAGAACCAGCGTTTCATTGCTCTCCTCTAAACGTTTCTTTTTTGTCTCCATTCGGCCAATTTCTTTTTGCTTTTCTATATTCACAATAACATGCTTAACCGCCTCTGCGAGCTCCTCTTCCGGTACCGGCTTCAGCAAATAACTACTTACGCCCATATTCAACGCCTGTTCAGCATATTGAAATTCTGCATAGCCACTTATTATAATAAATTGCACTTCGGCATATTCTTTTTTTATCTCCCGAATCAAATCAATTCCACTCATCTCAGGAAGGCGAATATCCGTAATAATAATATCCGGCCTATTTTCTTTAATGAAAGCAAGTGCAGTTTCTGCATCCTCCGATTCACAAACCCAGTCAAATTGAAATCCATGATTTATAATCTTTGATACAATTCCTTTTCTTATCCATTGCTCATCATCAATCACCAATACTTTGTACATTTTTTCCCTCCATCCGACAATTCAGTGGCAATATAATGCGAACTTGGGTACCTGCTGATGGTTTGCTTCGAATCTGCAGGCCATACTGTTCTCCAAACATTAACTTAATACGAGTATTAACATTTTTGACACCTATACTTCTATGCCCCTCCTCATGTAAAACTGTCTTTATTTGACTGATGTAAGCATTTAAATCATCTACTTGCTTTTCACTCATGCCTATTCCATCGTCATAAATATCGATAATAAGATTGTCTCCAGCAGAAATGGCAGATATTTCAATACAGCCCTGGCGCTTGTTTCCTGCAAAGCCATGTATAATTGAGTTCTCAACAATAGGTTGCAGGATAAAACGTGGAATTTTACATTTTTTCATGTCATCGGCTATTTCAATGATAGGAGTTATGGTATCACCAAACCGGACATTCTGTATATAAAAATAATTCATTACGTGCTGTATCTCTTCATTCAATGTAACTAGCTCTGTACCGCTTTTGTTAATACTATATCGGAACATCATTCCTAATTTTTCGCTGACCTTGCTGATATCAGGGCATCCTTTGATAGAAGCCATACCACTAATTGATTCCAGCGTATTATATAGAAAATGAGGATTAATCTGAAGCTGTAAGGCCTTTAATTCCGCTTCCTGCATGGCGATCCATTGAATATAGTTCTTGTCAATCTGCTCATCCAAACTTATAATCATATGATTAAATGCGGCATCGATTGTTCCAATTTCATCATTTCCAAGGATCACATCCTTGACACTCAAATCCCCTTTTCCTATATTTTTTATCTTCTTTATCAGTTGGTTGGTTCTCCTGGAATAAGCCGTTGTGAATAGGAAGGTCAGTAATATCATAAAAGCCAGCATAATCAGTAATATCATGAAAATAAATACATAAGTATCATTAAACTTTTGATCCAGTTTATTATTCTGAAATATGAGACATACCTTCCAATTACAGCTGTTAATTTTATCAACAACCGCAATCCGATTACTATATGCTTGACTTAATATGATATGTCCCGATTGCTCATGTGACGGGTTAATCATTTCTTTCAGCTCATCTTCGGGGAATGCCTGGGTAGAATTCGTATAGATCATCTTACCTTCTGAATCCAGAACAAACAAATCATAAGCTTCCATTGCAGCATTCTTCTGAGTTACTCCAAAGAACTCATGTGCGAGTAAATCAATTTTAATTAGTCCAAGTTCTTTTGTATAAGTTTTACCATTCAAATTAGGAATAAATTTTACAAATGATAATAAATCAATATTCAAAGCATCCACTGTATACTGATAATAATAAAATGGCTTTCGTTGCTTGAAGGTCTCAATAAACCATTGTTCCTCAGCCACTTGCTTATAATTACTCAAATGCATACCATCTCTTGGGAACTTATCGCCTTTTGCATAAAGCATGATGCTGTAAATTTCCTGAGGATTTTTAGCATAAATTAAATTGTCAATTTCACGATAAAATAATCTCCAAATATCAATCGTATCCCGCTTACTATATTCGTCCTGCTTTGAAAACACATTCTGTACCGTGCCATTGACCACAATCGAATCAATTAAGTTATTATATATATTGATTTTATTTTCCAAATTGGATACATACTGTGTTGCAACCATTTCGTAGGAAGAGGCCACTTCATTACGCATAATCTGTCGAAAACGACTATAGAACAATACGGACATCAATATCAGCGGAATCAGACCAAGGACAAAGGAAGAGAACATAAATTTACGGACAATAGGAGTATCCTGATAAAGAGATAATATCATTCTTTTGATTATTTTCATAATTTACATGTCACCTCGTATGAAGAAAAGATTTAAGCTAGTAACTATAAAAATTATAGCACAGAAAGGCTACCAACGTCTAGTTTGGTAACCTTTACTGTCAGTTCTACTGTATTAATAAATATAATCTGCGTATTCCGGCTTTTGCATTTCTTGTGTTACCCATTCCTCATATTCAGTAATACCGCCATCTCGAAGCTGCTGACGGAATTGCTCAAGGATTTTTAATGCTTCCTCATCAGAGTCTGCAAAGTATGCACGCTCTGTGGCATCTCGATATGCATTCCAGTCAATCAGGGAACTAATCTCATCCTTCTTCGGATAATTCTTTGTTACATCTTTAATTGTATACCCGGACAAGAACTCAATCTTACGGACTGATTTTGCCTGCTCATACCATACATCAGGACTATCTGCATCACCTGGCTGTAATTCGCCATAGGCACTTAGTCTCTTGTCAAGACAAATCATATCTGTAAAAGTTGATCTGATACCCATCTCCTGAAGCTCCTTCGGATTGGCTTTATATTTATCAAGCCACTCCTGCTTCATTCTAGGTTTCCCATCCACCATATCGTATTGCTCCCCTTCAACACCGTAATAGGCAAGAAGCTGACCTTCGTCTGAATTAATATAATTAAGTACCTTAATCGCAGCCTCCGGATTTTTGCATGTGCTGGGAAGGAACATTACTGGTGTTCCGTTACGATCCGGCATTTCTACCACAGTCGTTTTACCGTCTGACCAAGGCAGCGGTCCTATTGCTACATACTGCATTTCTGGATTCGTTTTATAAAGTGTTGAACTCATAAAATCCCTAATATGGAAATAATGGTTACCAACGATTGCCACACGACCAGTTGCCATCTTTTCTTTACCCTGTGTATCTGATTGGCGTAAACATTCTGGATCAAATAGCCCTTCGGATATCAACTTTCTCATATACAATACACGGTCATCTACCGAAGGATTATTAGCACGATATACGAACTTTCCATCAATATAGTCAAATTCTTCTCTGCGATCCTGACGGAATGGACGCCAGAACTCTACATAATCCCATCCATCTCCCCAAGCACCAGCAGGAATGACATCCTTTCCATTGATATCCTTAAAGCCACCTTCTTTTATCTTCTTCATAAGGTCATAGAGAGCATCAGTAGAATTTACACTTGCTGGATCTATATTTAAAGCATCTAAGATATCCTTTCTGCAATATAGTCCGCCACCCCAGTTCAGTACATCTTCATTGGTAGCTGGTGCCTGCTGCGGAAGAACATACTGTTTTCCTTCAAATTCAGGATCATTGATATCATTCTCCTTATATCCAACAGAAATTCCAGTTGTAAGAGCAGATTTTAAGTTTTCACCATATTTTTCAATTAATGGTTTAAGGTCTAGGAGTAAACCTTCCTTTGCAGCTTTTTTAATAGCTACTGTTTCGGCATTTGTCCCCCCCCAATAAGGTGCATTCACAATATCCGGCATATTTCCGGAAGCAAACATCAGGTTCAGTCGTTCTACTTCACTTGTAGTGATATACTCAATTTCAATAGTCACTCCTGTCGCTTCTTTAATCTTCTGAGCAACCAGACTATTCATAGAATCTGACATACCACTGCTTGATGCACCATTCCAACAC
>JAGFXQ010000054.1 GCA_017861355.1 Bacillota bacterium | reverse complement strand
GATATCATAACAGTAAGAGCAACGGCAGCAGATAGTAATGGTGTCGGTGATGTTATCCTGAGTATAGGAACAACAAATATATTGATGAACTATATCAGTGCCGAGAACTATTATGAAGGTAAATTCAATGTAGAAAGCGGCAGTTTTGATCCCCTCGCTATTACAATAGGTACAAAGGACAAAGCCGGTAATTACTCATCAATGATCTACAGCAAGACATTAACCATCGATAATACGAAGCCTTTGGTAAGCCTTATTACAAATCCTACGGTAGTAGATGGAACGAATGGGGTATTCAAATCTCCTGATATGAAGGTAACCTTAGTTGCAGGAACGAATGACACCATCTACTGGAATTTGAACGGAAGTTCAGGTGAAGTAACCGGAAGCAAGGTACTCACACCTTCCCAGGGTACAAATGTACTGGTTTACCATGCGAAGGATCTGGCGGGCAATGTATCCGATGCTAAAGTCTATGTATTTGAATATGACAGCATCCAACCGGCGGCTGTCACCTTAACCTCACAACTGACAGGAACGACCTCAATGGAATATCTGAAAATCAATGGTACAGTAGCCGGAGAAGGCTCCAAGACCGGTACAAAGGTATTGTTGAAAAAGTCCGGAGAGATCATAGCTAAGGCGAGTGTGAAAACCGGTGACTCCTTTGAGATTGACAATATTAAGCTGGCAGAAGGACTGAACACCTATACACTCACCGCGGTTGACTATGCAGGAAATGAGAGCCGGACAGTGGTTACCCTAACCAGAACACTGGACAGTACGGCACCGGTTCTGAATGTTGAAAAAACAGATGATACAAATTATGTACTTACCTCAAATGAGAACCTTGTATCATCGATCGTGAAATTTAATGGTGTCATTGTGACAGAGGACAACATAACGGCAGTACCGGTAGCTCAGAGCAAGGTGTTCCATATTACGACACCTCAGCCGGTGGAAGGTACCAATGTATTGAATGTAACAGCATTTGATACCGCAGGCAATATGGGTACAGGATCCTATACCAGCACCTATATACCTCGAAATACTGCACAGAATGATCTACCCTTGAACGATAATGCTTCAATGGATATTCCGAATGATGCATTTGATACCAGTACGCAGATTCTGGTAAAGACGGTAGATGTGAATGGTATCACAAACTATAAACCACTTGGAGCAGCTATTTCCTTTGAATTTAAAAATGATCTGGGAGCATCGGTAGAGCCGGTAACTCCGTTATTGATCAAGAATTATATCGGTGTTGGTTTAAACGGTGTCGTACTGATGCATGTGAATGCAAGCGGTGTAATTGATAATACATTGACCGCGAAAGTAATCAAGTCCACAGACGCCGGATATCAGACAACAATCGATACAATGGTAGTAGACGATCCATATTACGTAATTGATACAGGTTATTTGATCTTCAAGACAACGAACTTCTCCTCCTACCAGGTAGCGCAGGATAATGTTGCACCTGTACTTGCTGTGACGACCTCTGATTTTGTCATCAATAAAGCAGATAAGACGGCAGGTGAGATGAAGATCGAAGGAACAATTACAGATACAGATCCGGAAGTAAAAATAACAGAAGTAATCATTGACGGTGTTACCATGGATATCAACAGTATTACTGCTGATAAACTGGATGAAAGCTATAGCATTGCGCTGGATCTGTCCGACGGTATGCATGAGGTTGCGATAAAAGCTTCCGATGCTGCAGGTAATACAACGACAGTGATCAGGAACTATCGGGTTGATATAACACAACCAATTCTGACAGCTTCTGTAGCGGTTGCAAATACAAACAGAAATTCGGTTGACATCTCGATCAATGCCGGAGAGAATGCCGAGATCACCGTAAACGGTGTATCAAAGGGACAGTTTGATGGTGGAGGAATTATCGCATTTAACCTGACCGATAATGCAGTCAATACCATCATTGTTACTGCAACAGATACCTTTGGTAATACAACAATCGCTCCAAGTATAAGTGTTACAAGGGATTCTATGGCACCCGTTATTACAATCACCGGTGTCAACAACGGTGATGTATATGGAAATGACGTTACGATTGCGGTAAATGCTACTGATCCACATACACCGGATACGGACATTACTATGGATGGCAGCAACTACAATCCTGGACCATTTTCATCCGAAGGACAACACACCCTGATCGTATCGTCAACAGACACCTTTGGCAATACTTCTTCAAAGACAGTTGTATTTACAATTGACAAGAGCGTTCCTGTAATCAATGTGACAGGTGCGGATAACGATGGTAAATATAATGCCAATAAGACACTGAATATTACAGCAGATAATATTGACGAATTGATTATTACAAAATCCACGGATAACCAAGCACCGGTGAACGTCGATGCGACGGTAACCGGAATTGCAGGAAGTGCTACCCTAGCACTGGGAACGGCAGATCAACAGCATAACTATAAAATAGTAATCACAGCCAGAAAGACGGTAAGTGGTCAGGTGAGAAGTGCAAGTACAACAATCAGCTTCACCATAGACAGAAAGAATCCGGTCATTGCATCGACAACTGCTTCTCAGACAGAGAGCACAACGATAAACCTGACAGGAACCATCGACGAAGCTGCGGATATCTATCTGAATAATGTGCTGAAGATCACGGACAATCCTTCCGGCAGCTTCAGTATCACGGGACAAAGCCTGAACCTTGGTCTGAATGCCTTCCAGATCAAGGCAGTGGATGCAGTTGGTAACGAAACCTTATATACCATCAGTGTTAGAAGAACGGAACCTGTGAATAACGGTGGTGGTAATGGTGGATATCCCGGTGGAGTTCCCGGAGGAGCTCCGGGTGGTGTAGTACCATCCGAGGGTAACAAGGATGATAAACCGGTTACACCGGATACGGATATCTCTGATAATGCACCCGAAGGTCAGACACAAATCATCTCAGAGAAGCCGGTAAAGAAAGGCAGTATCGCAACGGCAACAACTACAAACACAGAATTAAGTACAGCAATAGCAGATACAGAGAAAGATACCAATGGAGTTAAGACTGTCACAATCGAGCTTCAGGAAGTAAAAGGTGCGAAGACCTATACAGAAGTACTTCCGGTAAAGGCTATGACGGACGGTGGAAAGGATCTGAACGTACAGATCGTTACCCCTCTTGGAACAGTGACAGTTCCCGGAGATATGTTTACTTCCATAGCTACGAATAAGAAGAATAATATTGGTATCTCAATTACTACAGCAGATAAGAGTAAATTGAAGGAAGCTACATTGAAGGCAATCGGAAATAAACCTGTCATTCAGTTGTCCGCTGCGATGGATGGAAAAGCAGTAACCTGGAGTAATCCAAATGCACCGGTAACGGTTGCGATACCGTATAAGCCAACCGCTACTGAACTTAAAAATCCTGACCATATCGTTGTCTGGTACATAGACGGAGCAGGGAAGGTCCAAACAGTAGCAAGCGGAAAATACGATGCGAAAACCGGAACAGTTACCTTCACTACAACCCACTTCAGCACTTATGCAGTAGCTTATGTGAAGAAGAGCTTCAAAGACATAACCAAGCTGGAAGCGAAAACTGCAATAGAGTTTGTAGCATCCAAGGGTATCATGAACGGCAATACCGACACAATGTTTGATCCGAATGGTACGGTTACTAAAGGCGATTTTATTACTTATCTTATGAACGCCCTGAGTCTGACAGCAGAGTTCAGTACGAATTTTGCAGATGTAAAAGCTTCAGACCGGAACTATAATGCGATCGGTGCAGCAAAGAAGCTTGGAATCTTGTCAGGAACAAGTAAGAGTAAATTCTACCCGAATGAGTTGATAACCAAAGAAGAAATGGCCATTTACACTGTACTTGCCATGAAGTTGTCACAGAAGACATTGATAGCTGCTACAGGAAAGGATATTTCTAAATACAGTGATGCTTATAAGGTATCAAGCAGTGCGGTTAACAGCATTGCTAAGCTTATAAAATCCGGTATCTTAAAAATTGACGGAAAGAAGATTTACTCAAAGGACAATCTGACCAGAGCAGAGGTTGCTGAAATTCTTTACAGGATTTATAAAGCAGATTAAGAATCTGACGCTATGTCATGAATTAACTGAAATACCAAATAATAAAATAGTTGTCTTTATTATTAGGGGAATCCGGGGTTGCTGCCGAAGGGCAGTGATCCCGGAATAGATTAAGAATACGAAACCATAGACAGGTAGTCCATAAGACCTATTTATGGATTATTTGATGTATAGCATAAAATACTTAAAGTATTTTGTTGCTATACTTTTTTTGTCGATTTATAATAATGTTAAAATGTTAACTATTTTTTACAGGGGATAACATCTATGGGCACAGTATTGGACTTCTACAATGAATACCATAATAGTGACTGGGTAGGGCATGATTTTCCGGAGAAGATTGCAGAACACTATGAGATAAAAGCCTGCTTAAAGATGAATGAGGATAAGCAGGTTTACTTGATGACCTCAAAAACAAATTGGAAGAAGTACATATTGAAAGCTCTGGCATGTCATTGCCATGAGAACCTGGAGGAGGAATATAAACTATCAAGGGAATTATCCCATCCGGGTATTATTGCTGCAACCGAGTATATCAAAGGAAAAGACTACAATTATCTGATACGTGAGTATGTGGAAGGTTATACGGTCACCGAGTTGGTTGAAATGACAGAGGAAGGTCACCTTCAAAATGAGGAACTGTTTCGAATTACGATACAACTCTGTGATATTCTGGAGTATCTTCATTCACAAAAACCACCGGTTATCCATAGAGATATAAAGCCGGATAATATAATTATAACAAAGCAAAAAGACTGTAAGCTTATAGACTTTGGCATCTCCAGACGATACCAAGGTAAAGTTGATTCGGATACTTTTGTAATGGGGACACAATATTCAGCGCCTCCGGAGCAATATGGTTTTGCCCAGACGAGTGTGAGAAGCGATATTTATTCCATCGGTGTACTTATATTATATATGGCTACAGGCAGCCTTGACATAAGAAAGTTGAAGAACTATTCCGTGTCAGAGGATATTCAAAGGATTATACGGAAATGTACTGAATTCTCGCCCAAAGACCGATATACCTCAGTGAAACAACTTAGAAATAAATTAATCAGCTACCCATTTCTATATAAAAAACGTAGAATGCTTATTACAGGGATCATCTCGATAGCTACATTAGCACTAATCATTGGTGTATCGATCTACCTGCCGGATATGCCAAGAGCAAGTGAGAATATACCGGTGGCTAACTCAAATATTAATACACCTCAGAGTGGAACGGTTTTAACCGATACACCGAGTAAACCGGCAGAGCAAGCCTCATCACCAATCATAGGTGATACAACTACTGCACAGGAAACTGAAGAAATCACTTTGGAACCACTCACGGTTGCTTCGCCGCAACCGGTTATCTCTGATATTCCGGCACTAGGTTCGGTAGGAAAGGATGGACTGGAGTCGGATGTAACGGATTCGGAAGCCTTAATACAGGAAGACTCCGGTAATGACAAGGATATAACCGGTGACTCTGATATAGATGCATCAGTGATGACGCCCGACAGTGGAGATGCAGTGCAGGCTGAAGTCCAAGAGAACCCTGCACAGGAAGAGAAGACGGATCTGGCACCGGCTACGGTGATAGGAGATGAGAGAGTGTATGATTTCAAATCTCCTTTAATAGCAGCTTCTGTTCGTGAACTTTTAGGAAAATCGGCAACAGCTTCGGTAACCTATCATGATCTGGAGCAGATCACCTCTCTGTTCATCTGTGGTCAGCAAAGCTATAACCGCTGGGAGGAACATTTTGTTTACGGTGTAAATCAATATATGAACGGAGCACAGTATACGGATAAACAATTATATACTGTAAATGGTGAGATAACAAACCTGGAGGATATCTCTCATATGGTTAACCTGGAGAAGCTGGCTCTGTATAATCAGAAGATCAGCGATCTGACACCGCTTCAAAATCTTCATTATTTATCGTATCTTGGGCTGGGAAGTAATAATATCAGTGACCTGACCCAGGTCGTTCCAATGAAAAGTCTGAATTACCTTGATATATCCAACAACCCAATTATGAATGATGATCTGGAGGTGCTGAAAGAGCTACCGTATCTCTGGGGGCTTGATCTGGGAGCAACTAAGATAACCAGCGTCTATGGTATCAAGGACTTGAAGCTTAGCTTTCTATCCTTGTTTGAATGTAAAATGGGTGACTGCATCGGTTTGGACGAAATCACAACCTTAGATAATCTGATTATCACGGGTGTAAACAATGCCATAACAGATCGTGCCATTGATCGGATTATCAAACTGACGAATCTGAGGATACTAAAGATATTTGGAAGTGACAGTATTGATTTATCTAGACTCTCTTCGTTGAAATCCTTGTATTTACTTGATTTGTGCGGTATGTGGAATAGTAGTAATCTTAAGGACCTGAGTAATCCGGTGCTTAGTCAGCTCTATATTGATGCCTGGCAGAAGCTTGATCTTACCGGCATTGAGAAGCTCTCCGGAGTTGAGTTGATTTCTATTCATGATTCGGTATGCTCTGATTATTCACCGCTTCTTGGTGTAAAAAATCTTAAGAAGGTATTCTGTAATCAAGAGCAACAGAAGAAAATCAAAGAACAACTAGGTGAAGTGCCATTTGAAGTGATAGCTCAGTGAAATTAATAAATGATAATGTGCATCCCTTAAGGAAGAGGCGGACTAATTTTGCTTCATCCATATGGGATGCATTTTTTAACCAGAAAAAGAGACATTTCTTGGAAGAACATATTGTCGAATAATGACATAAGCAGTATAATGAAATTAATTAATATTAACTAATTGTATAGTGAATTCGTGCTGTTGTGAACTTATGAGAGGGGGAACTTGAACTGAGCAGATTAATGAGAAGAATCTTACACATTTCTTTGATACTCATTCTGTCGATGCTGCTATGTGGCTGCAGGCAGAACAGCAATAATCAACCAGATTTACAAGAAGTGAAGCCATCTGCAACGCAGGAAGCGAAAGAGATCTTAAACTTTCGTATCACATGGAAAGCTTATTCCGGACGTGGGGAAGCGATCGGAAGAATCGTGAATAATTATAACGAACAGAGCAATATGCCATATAGAGTGGCTATTATCGATGGAGATGAAGACAGAGCAGCCATTGAAATGATGTTAAATACAGAAGATTCGGTCGCGGCAGAACAGACTGAGTCGAAGACTACAGATATTGATATCTATATGTTGCCTTATCGTTATATTCAATATTTTGGCAGTAAAAATATGCTTATGGATCTTTCAGATGAGTTTTCATCTGAGAAGGATATATTCTATCCGAATTTATGGAACTTGAGTAATGTCAATGGAGTATTATACGGTGTTCCTTGGATGGGGCATTCCATGGGTCTGATTTATAATCGGAATCTGCTGGATAAAGCAGGGGTCAATCCGGAGGAGATTACGGATCTAGATACCTTGGTCAGCGCCTGTGAAAGCGTGGAGAAGTCCACCAAGGCCATGGGAATTGGCCTGGTTGGCGCAGAACATAATGATATCTCATGGATGGTGAATCAATTTATCTATGGTTTTGGAGGATCCCTTGTCAGTGAGGATGGTCTCAAAGTGACAATCAATTCAGAGCAATCGAAAGAAGCGCTAAGCTTTTATAAAGATGTCCTCGGATCGCATGCACAGAGCAGCTGGAAGACAGATACCGGAGTTGAAGTGATGGATGCCTTCCGCTCACAGAAAATTGCATTTGAAATTCAGGGCTTATGGGGGATCACGGATATCTGGAAGAATGGTAACACGTTTGAAACAGGAGTGATTCCACTCGAAAGCATCCATTTGTATCCTGAGGTTGGTCCAATGATGGTTGCTTTACCTGTCGGGCTGGAAGAAGAAAAAGTAGCTACTGCAGTTGACTTTATCCACTTTTTAATCTCAGAACAAGCACAGGAGCAGATCACAGAAGGAGAATACAGCCCTGAGAAGGATGCATATTATCCGTTCCGACTGCCGGTACGAAAAGATAGTGTTGAAGATGACTTCTTTGATGTCTATCCCGAATTCACCAAATTCCTAATCGGTTTTGAACAGCCTAGTATTGATGTGCCCACTCCTCTCTGGCAGGAAGTAAAGGACAAATATTACGCTCCCGGGCTTCATCGGGTAATGCTTGGACAAGTCACAATTGATGATTTTCTTATAGAGATTGAGGAACAGGGAAACAAAATCTTAAATTCGAATAAATAGGGAGAGCAGACATGGATACGAAAATACTTATTGTTGATGACTCAGCAACAGACCGATTGATTATCAGTAATATATTGAGTGATTGTGAGATTTATAACGCCTGCGATGGTCTGGAGGCGATGGAATTTCTCGGAAGTAACGAGGTTGATATTATTATTTTGGATCTTAATATGCCACGGATGAGTGGATTTGAAGTCCTGGAAGTGCTACGTAATAATCCGAAGCTAAGCAAAATTGCAACTTTAATATTAACTAATTATGATGAAACAGAGAATGAGGTGAAGGGTTTATCCTTAGGTGCGGTAGATTACATAAGAAAGCCACTTAATATTGACTCCCTGAGGAAACGTATTGAGGTACACTCAAATATATGCATGGAGCAAAAGAAGATTGAGTTTGCCAATAGAACCTTGGAGGGAATTGTAAGAGAAAGGACAGAAGAGCTGATTCTGACAAGAGATACTACGATTCATGCCTTGATCGGACTTTTAGAAGTCCGAAATATTGAATCCTGCAATCATACGAGAAGAACACAGTCTATGCTCCGTAAATTATGCGAACATCTAAGTGAGAAAGATCAGTTCAAGGATATATTGACTAGGAATTATATTGATGAGCTGGTAAATACCTCTCCTTTACATGATATAGGCAAGGTAGGAATCCCGGATGGAATCTTATTAAAACCGGGAAAATTAGATACAGATGAATTTGAAATTATGAAAAAGCATACAACCTTTGGAGTGGAAGCATTAAGCTATGGATTAAAAGAAAATAAGGTACCTTCTTTCATAAGAACAGCGATTGAGGTTGCAGGAACTCACCATGAACGATTCGATGGTTCAGGTTATCCGTATGGAATAGCAGGTTATGAGATACCTCTGGCTGGCCGACTTATGGCTATTGTAGATGTATATGATGCATTGACCAGTGAGCGTGTATATAAACAAGCTTACGAGCATGAATATGCAATGGAAATTATCCGTAACGAAAGTGGAAAGCATTTTGATCCGGAACTCGTTGTTGCTCTGCAGGAGATTGAACAGCAGATTATAAGTATTTCAAAAAACTTCAAGTCAACAATTGGGAGGGAAGAATTTGAATAAAAAGGTATGGATGCTATTCGTAATGTTCGTCATGCTTGGAACATTCTCCACGATTGCAACGGCTGCAACCTCTGACCAGATAGAATTTACCTCGGAGGAGAAAGCGTTTATCAAAGAACATCCCACAATCCACCTTGGTGTTGATCCGGAATTTGTACCTTATGAATTCATCGATAGTGATGGTGTTTATAAGGGGATTGCTGCAGATTACATCAAACTGTTGAGTCAACGGATCGGAATCGAATTTCAGATAGAAAAAGATATCACCTGGTCGGATGCCTATGAGATGGGAGTCGAAAAGAAACTGGATGCTCTTCCCTGTGTGTCTAAGACGACTGAGAGGCAAAATTATTTTCTCTTTTCGGAACCTTATTTTACATTTCAACGAGTAATTATTGTACGAGAAGACAATAATGCTATTAATAATCTGGAGGATCTCAAATATACTACGGTATCAGTGCAGGAAAATAGCTCACATCACAGCTATCTCAGTAAAATTCCTGAGATTAATCTGAGCCTGTATCCGACGGTGGAAGAAGCTCTGATTGCGGTATCAAAAGGTAATGAGACCTCATTTGTAGGTAATCTGGCCACCTCCGCTTATTTAATAAAATCTTATGGATTAACCGGACTCAAATATGTATCACTGGACGAAGAGGATCAACAGCATCTGTATTTTGCTGTGCGCAATGACTGGCCGGTGCTGGTAAGCATCATTAATAAAGGCTTAGTAAGTATCACAGAAGAAGAGAAGATGGAAATTACAGACAAATGGATTGGATTGGAAAATCGAGTGGATTATAGTCGGATTATCCGCTATTTGACTATCTTAGGTATTTTTATTCTTGCGATATTTATGGTATCCGTGTATTGGATATTGCGTTTGAAAAAGGAAATTGCAAAACGGAGCATTATTGAAGAGGAACTTCGATGCTCAAAATCGGAAGCAGAGATGGCAAATCGAGTCAAATCCACCTTCTTAGCAAGAATGTCACATGAGATCAGGACCCCACTGAATGCAATTATCGGTATGTCCTATCTGATTAGGAAAACTGATATATCACTGACGCAGCGAATGTATGTTGATAAGATCAACCAGGCAGCCCATAATATGCTCGGTATCATCAATGATATTCTTGATTTCTCTAAAATTGAGGCAGGGAAAATAGAAATTGAAAAAATATCCTTTAGTTTGGATAAAGTGATACAGCAGGTAATCAGTGTTATGTCATTTAGAGTAGAGGAACAGAAGATTGACTTTTCCTTCGCTAAGGATTCAAACATACCGACCTTTTTTATCGGTGATTCGAAAAGAATAGAACAAATGCTGCTTAACCTATTAAGTAATGCAGTTAAATTTACATCGGAAGGCGAAGTGTCGCTGGGAATCCGCCTGCTCACACAGGAGGGAAATCAGTATGAACTGGAGTTTTCCGTAAAAGATACAGGAATTGGTATGTCAGAAACTCAGATTCAGCAATTATTCCTACCCTTTTCACAAGCTGATTCCAGTATCAACCGACGCTTCGGAGGTACAGGCTTAGGCTTATCTATCGTAAAAAGCCTGGTAGAAATGATGGATGGCGAGATTCAGATTCATAGTAAGGAAGGGCAAGGATCTACTTTTATAATCAAATTACCGCTGCCTCTTGATGAAGAGAGGGAGTTTGCTGAAAGAAATAAAGCAGCATCAATCTACGTGCAAGATCTTAAAATACTGGTATTGGCACAAAATGATACACTTATTCATTTAATGGATACCTATATGACAAGTTTCGGAATGAAGGCTGAGTTTATCAAATCTCCTGAGAATGCCGGTGAATTATTAGAGGAATCGCACCGGTTGAGGGGGAACTTATATAATCTGTTTATTATCGATTATGATGTACTGGAAGACAAATGCTTTGAATATGCCCGTCATGTACTGGAAACCTCATCCTGTTCTGTGGCACCAAAAGTTATCATGCTCTTACCTCTGATAAGAGAAGACCTCTTCGAGAAATTGTCCGAATATGGCATCCATCTTGGAATTACGAAGCCGATTATACCGTCGATCCTATTTGATGGTATTCAGGAGCTATTCAAAAAAGATGATTTAGAAGGTGTGTTGCCAAGTACGATTTCAGAGAAAAGAGAGAAGAAGGTTGGAGCAAACTGCTGTGTTTTAGTTGTAGAAGATAATAAAACAAATCAATTGATTGCAAAAACAATACTGGAGCAGGTCGGATTAAGGGTTATTCTTACAGAGAACGGCGAAGAGGGTTCGAACTATTACTTACAGAATAGAAAGGAGATTGATCTTATTCTGATGGATCTGCACATGCCGGTTCTGAATGGATATGAAGCGGCTGTCCGAATTAGATTACAGGACACTGAAGTTCCGATTGTTGCGATGACGGCGGATGCCATTACCGGCGTTGAGGATCAGTGCAGAAGTGTTGGAATTAATCATTATATCAGTAAGCCCTTTGATCCTGATAAATTCATCGATACAGTATTGGATTTATTGGAGCAGCATTCCTCTATAGATACAAAGAGTATTATTGAGATACCTACGGTAGACGAGAAAGTTTCTCCACAGGCGGAGAAGTTAATTAATCAGGATGCAGCTTTAAAGCTATTGGGAAATAACATTCCGATCTACCAGATGGTTCTAAAAGAATATCAATCGGAAAATATCTCCACCTGTGATGAAATTGATCAGGAAATCAGAAATAAAAACTACATTCATGCTGCCGAAATGGTACATAAAGTAAAGGGCAGCACAGGTAATATAGGTGCCGGCAGCTTATATCAAACAGCAGTTAGACTTCAGAAGGCACTAGAGCAGAATCAGGAAGAGAGTATTGTTGAATTGGTTCCGTTGTTTAAGCAACAATTAAGACAATGCCTTCTTGAAATTACCGACATCTTGGATGATGAAAAGGATACCTGTAACAACCAAACAGAAATAAAAACAGGAGCAGCAAAAGATGAAGGATAAATGCTATCAAAACCTAATAGAAAAATCTCCCATAGGATATGCATTGCAGGAAATTATTTGTGATCAGGCTGGGAACCCTGTGGACTATATGTTTATTGAGGTAAATGAAGCCTTTGAACGCTTTGCCGGATTCGACAGGAAGGATGTCCTGGGCAAGAGAATCACAGAATTAATTCCGGGAGTTGTGAAAAGTAGTTTTGATTGGATTAAAACCTATGGAGAAGTGGCATTAAAGGGAGAGAGTATTGAATTCGTCCAATACGTAAGTACACATAATCGATGGTATAGAGTGAATGCACATTCACCGGAGCATGGTTATTGTGTGATCTTTTTTAATGATGTTTCAAATGAGATGAGAGAACTTGAGGTTAAGAATATTATTCTTACCTCAACTCATGACATAATATTTGAACTAAACGACGAGCTGATTTTTGAAAATGTCATTGCATCCGATGAAGCAATCTTATTTATTCCCAGAGAATATATTATTGGTAGTAAACTGGAGGATATTTTCTCCGGAGGGCTTGCGCAAAACCTGATTACTGCATTACACAAATCGGCAGATACCGGTAAGAAGGAGTATGTCACATACAAATCGCCTGTCGAAGGGGCGGATCAATGGTTCACGGCAGAGATTTCTTATCGGAATAATGTACTGGGAAGAAGAAAATATATTGTCAGTGTCAGAGAGATAACGAAACAGAAGTTGGTTGAACTAGAGCTGGAGCATAAGAAAGAAGAGCTGGAGAGATTCTTTCATATCAACTTGGATCTGCTATGCATTGCTGATCTGGATGGTAATTTTGTAAAGGTGAATATCTCCTGGGAGAAGATCTTAGGGTATACAGTGGAGGAATTGGAGAAAAGAAGATTCCTTGATTTTGTACATCCGGAGGATCTGGAAGCTACCATTCAATCTTTAAACATATTAGCAAATAATGAACCGATATTATATTTTGTCAACCGGTATATATGTAAAGATGGCACCTATCGATATATCGAATGGTGCTCCCAACCTTACGGAAAACTGATCTATGCAGCGGCACGAGATATCACAGAACATAAGCTGACTGAGGAAAAGATACTATATCTAAGCTTTCACGATCAGCTGACCGGATTATACAACCGTAGGTATTATATCGAAGAATTGACCAGAGCAGATGTGCAAAGCAATCTTCCTCTCAGCCTGATTATGGCTGATGT
>JAGFXQ010000259.1 GCA_017861355.1 Bacillota bacterium | reverse complement strand
TTGGATAATACAGAGATTACACCAATGCCACCAAGGCTCAGTACCGGAACAACCATCTCATCGCAACCGGAATACAGATCGATCTTACCTTCGGTCAACTGCATTATCTCAGCAACCTGAGCAATATTTCCACTGGCCTCCTTGATTCCGACAATGTTATCCACATTCTTATATAGGGTAGCCACTGTCTGTGGAGTAATATTACAGCCGGTTCTTCCGGGAACATTATAAAGAATAATCGGGATTTTCACTGAATTCGCCACCGCGGTAAAATGAGCAATCAATCCCTTCTGTGTCGCTTTATTATAATAGGGTGTTACAAGCAACAACGCATCGGCTCCATAGCTTTCTGCTTCCTGTGACAGATAGATTGCAGTATCCGTTGCGTTGGATCCGGTACCGGCGATGACCGGAACTCTCTTCGCAACTTTATCCACAGTATACCGAATACATTCCAGATGCTCCTCGTGTGTTAATGTAGAAGCCTCGCCTGTAGTTCCACAGATAATGATACTATCGGTACCGGCAGCAATCTGATACTCAATCAGTTCACCCAGTTTGTTAAAATCCACCTCATTCGTCTTCGTAAATGGTGTCACAATCGCTACACCTGCGCCCTGAAATACAGCCATCTTTCATTCCTCCTATTTTCTTGGTATGCTTGAAAGGTATGGTCTTAGTTAACCATGGAATAAAGCGTAAAAAAAGCCGACCTAAGAGTCGACACTAAAGAATAACTTAACAGTATCATACTTCGGCACTGTTTCCTTTCACTGCGTTCGTCTATGCCTGACATATCCAGCAGTATACTCTTAAACAATGCACCTCTACCATAAGCAATATGTATTTTAAATTTCATTGCAATTATGAAACCGGGGACAATAGTCTATGATTTCACAGACATCATGACTAACTATACAGAAAAGTAGCTGAAAAGCTTGCTTTACAGCTGCTTTCTCTGTTTAGTTTTGCCACATTATCCTTGATAATGTGGCTATTGTCCTCGTATCATACTTATGTGGTTTCATATTAACACTAACAATTTTCCTTGTCAACCTATTATTTTCTATTTAAATACTGGTTTTAGTGCTATAAGTCTGACATTATTCAAACAAAACCAGATATCTCAAAGCAGCATTTACTGATTTAAGATATCTGGAATATATTAATGAATATAATCATTATTAATATCAATTTATGTTATCGAGGATTATTGTTTCCTATATATATAGTTTAATATTCCTCTAAGTACTCCAGCTTGCTAACCGATACTTCATAAGCAACCCGTTTCTCAAAATCAATCTCAGTCACTTTCTTCTGATACTCTCTGCTTTGAATTCTTCCCCAGATCTGAACATGACCACCAACGGCGAAGCTTTCTGCAAATCTGGCATTTCTGCCCCAGCAAATACAAGGAATATAATCTGATTTTCCATAAGGACGATTCACAGCCAACAAAACGTCTGCAATCTCTCTTCCCAAAGGCGTCTTACGATAAATAGGGGGCTTACATACAAATCCATCTAAAAATATGTGATTGGGCTTCGCGTTCTCAGATAGTTCATCTACCATCTTAATCTCTCTTGCAAAAACCGAAAGCACCAGTTTATTCTTACTTTCTTCATGACGGTTATAGGAACGAAATTGTCCTAACACCTCAACAAACTTTCCTTTATAATCCTGTTTTACATCAATGAGCCGTTCCGATACCATGACCGGTATCATGTCATAGGAATTACTTAGCCTGCTGACAACTACCTCCAATACATAGAACCCTTCTCCGAATACATCGTGACTGAACGTGAAATCACTGATTACCTCTCCTGCAACACTTACTTGATTGTTATCAAATACTTTATCTGTCATAACCGTACCTCTCCTTCCTTCCGGCGTTTTTTACGCCATTCTGCTCTAAAATGTGGGATGAACGTGCTGTTCCCTCTTAAACAACTTTCATTCACCTAGATTAAATATATGCTAATTTCCATATTTTAGAAGTAAAAATCTCAATATATTTAAGTTCTTTACATTTTTTGTTATTTTATACAAAAACAACTTAATTATTTATAAATTTTTATGGAAACATACGTTGATTTTTAATTAGACGTTGTGCTACAATGATAAGGTTGCAAAACAATGACATTAATTAGAAAAGAATTGTTCGCGTGCAAAGCACGCAGATTGGAGCATTAATAAATGAAACGAGAGGATATTCGAAATATTGCCATAATCGCCCATGTAGATCACGGTAAGACTACCCTAGTGGACGAATTACTGAAACAGAGCGGTGTATTTCGGTCCAACCAAGCCGTAGTTGAAAGAGTCATGGATTCCAATGCTATAGAGCGGGAACGTGGCATCACAATTTTATCAAAAAATACTGCTGTACATTATAATGGTTTTAAGATAAATATTATAGATACACCAGGCCATGCAGACTTCGGTGGCGAGGTTGAACGTGTTTTAAAGATGGTAAATGGTGTAATCTTGGTTGTAGATGCTTTTGAAGGTCCTATGCCACAGACTAAATTCGTATTAAAGAAAGCTTTGGATCTTCAATTACCAGTTATCGTCTGCGTCAACAAAATTGACCGTGCAGAAGCTAGACCAGCAGAAGTCGTAGATGAAGTATTAGAATTATTACTTGACCTAGATGCAAATGATACACAGCTAGATTGTCCATTTGTATTTGCGTCTGCAAGACAAGGTATTGCTGCTCTTAACATTGGCGATGAAGCTACTGACATGATCCCCTTATTTGAAACTATTATCAATTATATCCCTGCTCCAGAGGGTGATCCTGATGCGAGTACACAGGTACTCATCAGTACCATTGACTATAATGAATATGTAGGTAGAATCGGCGTTGGTAAGGTAGATAACGGAGTTATTCGTGTAAATCAGGATGCTGTCTTAGTAAATGCCCACGATCCCGATACAAATGTAAGAGTTAAAATCAATAAGCTTTATGAATATGATGGTTTAAAGAGAGTCGAGGTACAGGAAGCTGGCATCGGTTCCATCGTTGCAATATCAGGTATTGCAGATCTTCACATTGGTGATACCATCTGCTCCTCAGATAACCCTGTAGCAATTCCTTTCCAGAAAATATCAGAACCTACACTGGCCATGTATTTTAATGTAAATGACAGCCCTTTAGCTGGAACCGAAGGAAAGTTTGTAACTTCCAGGCATTTAAGAGAACGTCTCATGCGCGAATTAAATACAGACGTAAGTATTCGCGTTGAGGATACTGATACTACTGAAAGCTTCAAAGTATCCGGACGTGGTGAACTTCATCTTTCCGTATTAGTAGAAAATATGAGACGTGAAGGCTTCGAATTCTCCGTAAGTAAGGCTGAAGTATTATATAAAACTGACGAACACGGTAAGAAGCTAGAACCTATGGAACATGCCATGATCGATATTCCGGATGAATTTACCGGTATTGTAATCGAAAAATTAGGCCAACGTAAAGGTGAGATGATTAATATGTTTACCTCTGGAAGCGGTCATACACGACTTGAATTTTCCATTCCTGCACGTGGTTTAATTGGTTATCGAGGTGAATTCTTAACTGATACAAAGGGAAATGGTATTATTAACACTCTCTTTGATGGTTACGATCCTTACAAAGGCGATATCCAATATCGTAAAACAGGAAGCTTAATCGCTTTCGAAACCGGAGAAAGCATCACATACGGTCTTTATAATGCGCAAGAACGTGGTAATCTTTTCATCGGAGCTGGTGTCCGAGTATATGCTGGTATGGTAGTTGGACAAAATCCTAAAGCAGAGGATATGGAAGTAAACGTATGTAAGAGAAAGCAGCTTACCAATACCCGTTCCTCAGGTGCAGATGATGCGCTGAAATTGTCTCCTCCGAGAATTCTCAGTTTGGAAGAAGCTCTTGATTTCATTGAAACAGATGAATTACTTGAGGTAACTCCTATTAGTCTTCGTATCAGAAAGAAGATCCTTGACTCAACCACACGTGCCAGAGATCGTAGAAACAAGCAAAGTAATTAATTTACTTGATAAAACGAATGCTTAGAATTTGTTCTCGTATATCTGGCATTCTTGATGGAATCGATATTGATCTATCTTGATATAAAAATTGAAGGAGCGTAGAGAATACGCTCCTTTTTAATGCAATACAGTTTGAAAATCCAACCTGCGATCCATATATTTACTTCTTTTTTATTTTTTTGATATTTTTTTCACATAATGTGACAAAAATAATAGATTACTTGCTCAGTTCCTTAATGTCCAATATTCTTTGATCCGGATACTTACTAATTTCTTTTATTCCTTTAATCTGATAATGTTCCAGGATATCTTTAAAATATGTCTTCAGGGTATCTTTTGCAATAATCTTGTTGTTGTACTTATCTCTCGAAATCTTCATCAATGACTTCTCGTAGGTAGTCATAGCGATTAATGCTTTTGGTCCATACCAGGTAAAGGCATCCATAACCGCATCAATCAGATCAATCTCTTCATGGGCTAGATATTCCTCTCCACCCTCCAAGATATGTATACCACACCGCTTCATTCCCTCATAAAGTTTTAAAAAAGGCATATGCTCATTATTAACTCCACATTCCTCCTGAAACAACTCCTTCTCATAGAGCGCCAAAGAGTAAACCTGTGAGTAATAAAGTAAAAACTGGATATAGCTTGGGCAAATCTCTGCATTGCATTTATTTACAATATAATAAGCAACTGCATAGATCTTCGAAGCCATGATTTTTGACATAACTGCTTTTTTGCTCTTCTTAAATGCTACACCGGTTAAGCATTCTTTCTTTTTGCATAAAAGATCATAATAGAATTCCGGGTCATCTAAGATAGCTTTCAGCTTATTAGAATATTCATTTGTTGGAGTATCCCCCTCCATATAGCGAATAATTGTAGTCTCACCCCAGCCAAGAAGCTTCGCTAATGGCTTTTTCCCAATTCGATAGCGGTCGAGAATTAGTTTTATCTCGTCAGCGGTAATGATTCCCACATTATCCACTTCATTTCTGTCACCTTTCATATCCGTGCTCCTCAGTCTAAATAATAAAGTATCATTTGTATAAATTTTCATTTTTCCAAATTAATATTACCATTGATTTTTGTGTTTGTACATGCATCTTTCGAATTATTTTTCAATATTCTTGAAGCTTTTTCTTTTTATCCATTTTTTTAAGTTTGAATCAGAACTTTCGAAACTCATTTAAATCCTTCGCTATAATTTTTAAGCCTCGAATAATTCGGTCGAATAATCCAATACGATACAACTTCACTAACACCATACCGATCGGAATTCCAATAATCATGCCGAATACACCGTAGAATCGATAGCCTATGAACATAAAGAATAGGGTTGCCAAGGGATGCAAGCCAATACTATCTCCTACCATCTTTGGCTGTAATATCTGCTTTACTACCTGGCAGATCAGATAAAGAACGACTAGGCCTATAGCCCTAAAATAGTTTCCTGAAATCACATCTATGATTGCCCAGGGCCATAGTACTGCCCCAGTCCCAAAGACCGGAAGTACATCCAAGAATGCAATTCCAAATGCAAACAAGAAGGAATATCCGACTCTCAATATCTCAAATCCAACAAATAATATAATCGTTATAACGAACATGATTTTGAACTGGGCTTTGAAGTATCCGCCAAAGGCGGCTTTAAAATTATCAATGATTAGATTCCAGTAATTTGTCACAGTCTCCGGAACATGTTTCTTAATATTTGCTGAAAGTTCATTTTTGCCGGCTGCAAAGAAATACGCAGACAGAATAATCACAATGAATCCAAGAAAACCTTCGGCTACATTACGAGCGAAATTACCGGCTGTACTCATGGTCGGAAGCTCAATCTGACCCGTGATATTTGATGCATAATTACCAACACCAGCAATCAGGTTATTTATCATATCCTGAATATTCTTAGGCAGAGTTTGAGAAAACACAAGAATGGATAATCTCATTTTATCAAATTGGCCTTTGATACTCTCAATGATCAGTGGCATATCATCCAGAAGCGAACGAGTTTCCTTCACTAATAACGTGATGATCAACGCTGCTATTCCAATAATTGCGACTATAACGAGAATCAGGATGATGGCTGAGCTATGCTT
>JAGFXQ010000053.1 GCA_017861355.1 Bacillota bacterium | reverse complement strand
GAATGCTTCTACACTTTCCTCACCCTCATTAGAAGATACAATTATTCTGGTATATAAAGCGAAAAATAGAATGAAAGTAATTATTCCCCAAGTCAGCAGTGGCGGTATATACTCACTTTTGGTAATGTGATTTTTCTCTGTGAACATTCTGACTTCTGATATCATTCATCAATCCTACGCTTTCTGATTGTACTTACCTGCTTATGATATTGATCATTATCATAAAACAATATCCATATTTTTCCAACATCTGAATTATATAACATTATATTTGCAAACACAACTGTAATATGGTTATATTTGGTACTTCTGACTTACAGAAAATCCTCTTTTTGTACAGCGAATATAGTAATTCTATTGCTTTCTTGTCCATACGACTTAATAGTGCGTAATGCAACAAGCATATAGATCTTAGAATAATATTTAGTTTACTGTAATCAGTATATATACACAAAAAAAAGCCGAGGAAAAATCCTCGGCTTTCTTAATATAGGCAATTGTTCGTTTTATTTCTCTACATGATGGCAAGATACCAAATGACCTTGCTTCATCTCCAATACAGGCTTTTCCTGTCTGCAGATATCAGTTGCACGAGGGCAACGACCTGCAAAGGGACATCCCTTTGGAGTATTGATCGGGCTGGGAACATCACCAGTCAAAATCTGACGCTTCTTCTGAGCTTCTTTATCCGGATCCGGTATAGGAACTGCGGAAAGAAGTGCCTGTGAATACGGATGTAACGTATTATTGTACAACTCATCACTGGTAGCCAGCTCAACAATATTACCAAGGTACATAACAGCAATACGATCACTGATGTACTTAACAATATTTAAGTCATGGGCAATGAAGAGATAGGTTAAGCCCAGTTTCTCCTGTAAATCATGGAGAAGGTTGATGATCTGTGACTGGATTGATACGTCCAATGCAGAAATCGGCTCATCACATACAATAAACTCAGGTTCGATGGAAAGCGCTCTTGCGATACCGATACGTTGTCTCTGACCACCGGAGAACTCATGAGGGAAACGGTTTGCATGTTCACGATTCAAACCTACTAATTCAAGTAGCTCATATACTCGCTCCTGACGCTTCTTCTTGTCATACATTTTATGGATAATCATACCCTCTTCTACAATAGAGCCAACCGTCATACGGGGATCTAATGAGGAGTAGGGATCCTGGAAGATAATCTGAGCCATCTTGGAGTAATCAAAGTGAGTGCTTCTCTTAATCTCAATATCTTTCTTACCATGATATAAAATCTTGCCATGGGTAGGAGGATAGATACCCATCAGTACCTTACCTAAGGTTGATTTACCACAACCGGATTCACCAACAAGACCCAAAGTCTCACCCTTATAGATATCAAAGTTAACATTATTTACTGCTTTCAGAATACCTTCCGATACTCTGAAATGCTTTGATACCTGTTGTAATTCTACCAGCTTATTATTATCGGTTAGATTCAAAGGTGTTTTTTTACTCATTATTTTTCACCTCCGTCTTTTGCACTAGGACAATCCTCATGTTGTAACCAGCATGCAGATAAATGGTCCTGTCCTACCTCGAACTGAGGCGGAAGCTCAGTTTGACATATTTTCATACAATTATCACATCTGCTTGCAAATCCACAACCAACCGGAGGATTTAACAGATCCGGAGGAGTACCTGCGATAGAAACCAAACGTACACTACGATCCATCTCTGTTGTCGGAAGACTCCTTAACAGAGCTCTGGTATATGGATGAGAGGAGCGATAGAAAATATCCTCTGCTGTTCCGATTTCAACTATCTTACCTGCATACATAACAGCTACACGGTCTGCCATGCTTGCAACAACACCAAGGTCATGTGTAATCAAAATGATTGCTGTATTTGTCTTCTCTTTGATCTCCTGAAGAAGATCCATAATCTGCGCCTGAATTGTTACATCCAGAGCGGTTGTAGGCTCATCAGCGATCAAAAGCTTAGGAGCACAGGAAAGTGCCATCGCAATCATAACTCTTTGTCTCATACCGCCGGAGAACTCATGAGGATATTGCTTGGATCTCTGTTCCGGATTCGGTATCTTAACCAAATTCAGAAGGCGGAGAGCTTCTTTATGAGCATCCTCATTGGATAACTTCTGATGATGAGTAATCGCTTCTGTTAACTGCTTGCCAACGGTCATCGTAGGATTAAGACAGGTCATTGGATCCTGGAAGATCATACTTACGTCCTTACCACGGATCGACATCATTTCTTTCTCAGTAGCTTTTACAATATCTTTATCTCCAAGCTCGATCTCGCCTTTGACGATACGAGCCGGAGGCATCGGATTCAATTTCATTATAGTCTGTGCTGTTACGCTCTTTCCGCAACCACTCTCTCCAACGATAGCTAAAACCTCACCCTGAGCAACCTCAAAAGTGACACCGCGAACTGCTTTTACTTCACCGGCATAAGTATCGAAGGATACATGTAAATCATCTACTCGTAATACTCTATTCATCACATTATCTCCTTAACTTAGGATCAAGTGCATCACGTAAACCGTCACCCAACAAGTTAAAGGATAACATAGTTAAACTAATGCAGATCGCAGGTATTATCAACTGGGAAGGATACATCTGGAACACTCTGGAACCATCATTTGCAAGAATACCCCAGCTAGCCATCGGAACCGGAACACCAAGACCAATATAACTTAAGAATGCCTCAGTGAAAATAGCACTTGGAATTGCTAATGTTAAATCAACAATTACAATACTTAATGTATTCGGCAGTAAGTGCTTACCGATAATTCTAGCCGGCTTTGCACCCATAACCTTTGCAGCAATAACATAATCCTGCTGCTTCAAACTCATAATCTGTCCACGAACCAGTCGCGCCATGCCGGTCCATCCAACCGCAGCATAGGCAATAACCATCGTCATCGCTCCGGGCGGAATAACCATCATTAACAATACTACGATAATCAGATATGGAATACCATTGATGATCTCAATAATTCTCATCATAATATTATCGACAGATCCTCCCAAATAACCGGAGATACCACCATAGATAACACCAATAATAAAATTGATAAATACAGCGGAAAATGCAATAAATAAGGAAACTCTACCACCGGACCAGGTTCTGGTAAAAATGTCACGACCTAAGGAGTCCGTTCCGAAAATATGCATATGTCCATCAATCGGATCAGTAAAGAACATCGATTGATCAGAATGTGTTAAGTGCTGCTCACTGATCGTATAGGGTGATAATACCGGAACGAAAATACTCAGTAAAGCAATAAATATAATTACAAACAAACATACCATCGCCGGCTTATTCTTGGAAAGACGATGCATCGCATCTCTCCAGTAGCTGGTATTGGGTCTGCTAATCTTCTCAGCTTCGGTCGCATTCGCTCCGACCCACTCAAATTGGCTTTTCTCTATTACGCTCATCTCATCACTCCTTCGCATCCGCAATCTTTACACGGGGGTCAATGAAACCATAAGCAATATCTACAATGAGATTCGCAATTACTAAAAAGGCTCCATAAAACAATGTAGTTCCGGAAATCATCGTATAATCCTGTGTCTGGATACTCAATACAAAGAATTTACCCATGCCTGGAATAGAGAAGATATTCTCAACAACAAAGGCTCCGGTAAGAACAGCTGCAGCGATTGGACCTAATACCGTAATAATTGGCATGATCGCATTACGAACCGCATGCTTCCAGATAATCTTCTTTTGGGATAAGCCCTTGGATTTTGCAGTTTTAATATAATCCTGACCAAGAACATCCAACATACTGGTTCTCATTAATCTTGAGATTGTTGCTAGGGAACCAAAGCTTAGCGCAAAGGAAGGCAACAGCTTACTTGCGAAGGAATTCCAACCCGTGATCGGGAAGAAACGAATACCGGTTGCTTGAAACAGTTTTAATCCCAAGAAATACTGAAGAATTGCTCCGATAATGAAACCGGGAACAGATACACCGATGATAGCAATTAACATCGTAATTGTATCCCATTTTGTACCTCTTTTTACTGCTGCTACGATTCCGAGTAAAATACCCATAACAGTAGCAAAAACCAATGCTCTCATTCCTAAATCGAATGAGTACGGAAATGCTTGTGCAATAATATCATTTACAGGACGATTATAATGAATGGATAAACCTAAATCACCTTGAAGTACGTTCTTCATATACATCCATAACTGAACATAAATCGGCTGATTCAATCCATATTTCGCATTTAAAGCCTTTAATGTTGTCTCCGGGATTGCTTTCTCACCAATAAAGGGATCGCCGGGTAACAATCGCATCATAAAAAATGTCAGTGCTGTTAACACAAGTAATGTCAACAATGCATATGCTATTCGTTTTACAATATATTTAAACACTTGCAATCCTCCTTTCTTATCTTTAATATTTTGTTATAATAAGGAACAATAAAACTTATGAATCTAGAAGAATTGTTGTCCTATATTGCTTTACCAAGAATTGCTCATTGATGTACTGATTTAAACGAATAAAGTGACAGACATTAATACGCACTCAGAAAAGTAATATAGGATGACAATTCTATCATAGATCTATTTTTTTGTATCATGAACGTGAACCATGTTCATGATCTTTGCTTCGTTCGGAAATCGAAAGCAAGCTTTCATTTCCTCGCTCCGCTTATTATATCATGAACATAAAGCATGTTCATGATCTTCAAGCATGTTCATGATCTTCACTTCGCTCGCATACCCACAAGCAAGCTTGCGGTATGTTCACTTCGCTCATTATATCATGAACGTGAACCATGTTCATGATCTTCACTTCGCTCGCATACCCACAAGCAAGCTTGCGGTATGTTCACTTCGCTCATTATACTATATAATAACACAAATGTCGTGCTTTTTTTCGTTATTTTTCGGCAGGGAATTGTTGGGGATTTTCGCTATACATAAGGGAAGTGCGGGTTAAAGTTCAGCCCGCACCACCTCAAGTCAAATTCATAACACGAATTTGCAAAATGATCCATTAATCAACTATATTATTTTGCTAATTTAACATTCTTGTAGTTCATATCTTGGAAAGCAGTTCTTACAACGCCAGAAGCGATCTTTCCACTCATGACATAATCTCTTGCTCTCCAGTAAACAGGAGCGATCGGAAGATCAGTCATTAATAACTTCTCAAGATCCATTAAATAGCCAAAACGCTCTTTGGGATCTAAGGTTACACGGACTTTGTCAAGTAACTCATCATAAGCTGCACTGCTGTAGCTTGTATGGTTGTTACCGTTTCCTGTCTCGAACATATCAAGGAATGTCATAGGATCGTTGTAGTCAGGGCCCCAACCAGCAAATACCATGGAGAAGTCTTTGTTAGACATTCTCTCAAGTCTGCTCTTGAAAGGCATGGACTCAACTTCGATCTCAAGACCAGGAAGGTTTGTCTTTAACTGTTCCTGTACGAAAGCAGCATTCTTGATAGCAACGTCGCCGTCATCACAGATCATAGTAATCTTAATTGTATCAACACCAAGCTCCTGCTTAGCCTTGTCAAAATATTCTTTTGCTTTAGCTGCATCAAGAGTAGGTACTAATGCGCCAACTTCTTCATTGAACTTCTTCTCTAAACCGTTGATTGCAGGAGCAGTAAAGGAAACTGCTGCTTTAGAGCTATTCTTAACGATGCTGTCAACGAAAGCCTGCTTATCTACAGCGTAGGTAATGGCGGTACGAAGGTTAGCATTGCCAAGGAATTGATCCGTGGTGTTGAACTCTAAGTAGAATGTAGCACCATCATCATAGGTATATACAGGGAAGCCTTCACCCTTTAATAACTTAGACTGATCACCGGTAAGACCGATAACATCAACTTCACCAGCTTTGAATGCATTCAGAGCTGCGTTAGAATCATTGATCATAACCATGTTGATTGCATCAAGTGCGATATTCTTAGCATTATAGTAATCAGGGTTCTTGGTAAGAACGATTTTGTTCTCATGTTCCCAAGAGGTCATGGTGAAAGCACCATTGTAAACCATCTTATCAGCATCAGTACCATAAGCTGTACCGAATTCATTGTATGCCTTCTCATTAACGGGTGCAAATACACCGAATGCTAAGGTATCAAGGAAATAAGAGGTAGGGTTCTCAAGAGTAACCTCTAAGGTGTAATCATCAGGAGCCTTGAAGCCAAGTTGATCAGCACCAACCTCACCACTATTGTATGCAAGACCATTCTTGAAGATATAGCCGAAGTATGCATAATCAGCTGCGAAATCAGGTGTTAATAGAGAGGTCCAAGCAAAGATGAAGTCTTTTGCAGTAACAGGCTCACCGTTAGACCACTTCATATCATTACGAAGCTTGAAGGTATAAACTAAACCATCATCGCTGACAGTCCACTCTTTTGCTACACCGGGCTGAACCTTATCGTTCGCATCAAGGGTAACAAGATTCTCAACTACATGACGAAGTACCGAGAAGGATGTGGTATCAGTTGTTGTGATAGAGCACATTTCCGGGGGTTCGGATGCAATGTTTACTGTAATGGAATTAGCCTCAGCTGTTCCAGGGTAAGCGCTTCTATCATCAGATGCTTGAGTATCTGTGCCTGCGCTCTCTTCTTTTTTGCCGCATGCGGTAAACATAGACACTGTCATTGCTAACACAAGCATCACGGCAAGTAATTTCTTTAATCTCATAAATATATTCTCCTCCTTTTTCCTATATAAAAAGGAAGTATATTACCATACACTTCCTTAGTATATAAATGATACAAACATTCTAATACAAAAATGAATATTAGTCAAGATAAGAACTTTAATTCTACGCGTTAAATTCTTGAAATGATGTATTATTATGTCTCGTTTCGTCTTGTTTAGTCTGTAATTAACAGCATTAGACAAGCTTTGTCGCATTTTGCTATACATTCACATTTTTCATATACAGACATATAATGTGGCATAAAGGATAGAGATTCATGAATGGAGGTTATTATGATCCCAAAGTATGATATCGGAATCGTAGGTGGCGATAACCGCCAGGTATATATGGTCCATTATTTCCTTTCAAAGGGTTATTCGGTAGGAACTTACGAGATTCCGACACCGATTACTCATGAGTACTGCACAGTATTATCTTCACTGGGTGAGCTGTTTAGCGGCAGTAGCGTACTTGTCTTCCCGATTCCCGTGTCCAGGGATCAGGTCCGTATTAATGCGGCTTCCACCGCGGAGGATCTTACTCTGGCAGAAGCCGTGAAGTTATTATCTAAAGATCATCTCCTATTCGGTGGCATACTACCTCCCCAGATTACAAAAGCTTGCGAAGAAAAGGGTATATATTATTATGATCTGATGAAGGATGAGAGAATTACAATCCTGAATGCAATTGCAACTGCAGAAGGCAGCATAATGGAAGCAATCGCTGCAAGTGATATTAATCTGCATGCAAGCAAATGTCTCGTACTGGGATATGGCCGATGTGCTAAAGTACTTGCCGCAAAGCTAAAGGCGTTGGACTCTCATGTGCTTGTGGCAGCTCGCAGCGCGGAAGCACTGGCCTCAGCGGAAGCAGCCGGTCTTTCTACCGTCGCTTTTCCTTATTTAAAATGTATTCTCCCTTCCTGTGATTATATATTTAATACCGTACCTTCTCCAATACTGACCCACGATTGTCTGGACTATGTCAATAAACAAGTATGTATTATTGATATTGCTTCCGCTCCCGGTGGGCTTGATTATTCTTATGCCGAAAAGCTTCATCTGAATGCTAAATTGTGCCTGGGTCTGCCAGGCAAGGTAGCTCCTAAGACTTCGGCAGATATTTTAGCAACTACAATCCTTACGATGATCAAAGAAAGAAGTGATTAAAATGACTCTCAGTGGAAAGAAAATTGGTGTGGCCCTAACCGGCTCCTATTGCACATATGATAACGTATTCCCACAGATTGAACAGCTTGTTCAGAGAAATAACGAGGTAACTACTATCTTCTCAGACCGCTCACAGATAACTGATACCCGCTTCGGTAAGGCAAATGATTTTCTTAATAAAGCGAAAACAATTACAGGTAAGGATCCGATTACAACGATTGTAGAAGCAGAAAAAATCGGACCACAAAATCTGTTTGATATTGTAATTATAGCACCCTGTACCGGCAATACGCTTGCTAAACTTGCCAATGCTATTACAGATTCTCCTGTTCTTATGGCAGTGAAAAGCCAGCTACGTAACAACAAACCGGTCGTAATTGCTATTGCCACGAATGATGCATTAAGTAATAATCTGAAGAACCTCGGACAATTACTCTGGGCCAAAAACGTCTATTTTGTACCGTTCAGGCAGGATAATTATAAAACAAAACCTTATTCCATGGTCGCTCATTTTGATCTGATGCAGGCAGCTATGGAGGATGCACTCGAGGGCAGGCAGTTACAACCCATCGTACTGGCTCCTCTTTGATTCTCTTTCTTCTATATATATAACCTTCCTTCAGTAGCCAGCCTCCCATGTTTGGGTGGCATAATCGCATAATAATAAAAATTAAAAATATCATATGAGGTGATAGCATGTGTGGGATAACCGGTTTCTGCAATATTAGTATGGATTACACAGGAAACTATGAGAGATGGAACAACACATTGTTAGCAATGAGACAGAAATTAGTTCACCGTGGACCGGATGATTCTGGCGAATATCTATCCTCTCAAATCGGGATGGCTCATACAAGATTATCAATTATCGATCTAAACCGCGGACACCAGCCTATTACAAAGCAGAAATCCGGTGCTTCCTACACCATCATCTACAATGGAGAGTTATATAATACTACTGAGTTGAGAGATAACTTAGTGAATCTTGGTTATCTCTTTAAAACTCATACAGATACCGAAGTTATCTTAACCGGATTTATGGCTTATGGCAGTGAATTTGTGAAGGAGCTAAATGGCATCTTTGCTTTTGCTGTATGGGATGAGAGCAACAGCACACTTTACCTCGCCAGAGACCGTTTCGGGGTAAAGCCGTTATTTTATACAATACAAAATCAAACTCTCATTTTCTCTTCTGAGATGAAAGCCTTATTTGAATATCCGGGGATCAAGCCTCAAGTAGATGCCGACGGCTTGTGCGAGATCTTTGGGCTCGGTCCTGCCAAATCTTATGGCAAAGGTGTGTTCAAGAATATCCATGAAGTAATGGCAGGAAATCTCCTCACATTTAACGAGCAAGGGCTAAAGGAAAGTCCTTATTGGTCCTTAATCAGCGCTCCTCATGAGGATTCCTACGAAACCACTGTTGAGAAGACTTCTTTTCTGCTATATGATGCCGTCAAACGTCAGATGATTTCTGATATTCCGATCAGCACCCTGTTATCCGGTGGTGTGGATAGCAGCTTAGTTACAGCCATATGTGCCAAGGAGTTAAAAAAACAGGGGTTAGAGCTGCGAACCTTTTCATTCGATTTTAAGGATAATGCAAAGCATTTTCAATCGAATTCCTTCCAACCGTCAGAGGATCGCCCCTATGTTGACATTATGATTGACTATGTCGGGAGTCGTCACACCTATCTGGAGTGTGATAATCTTGACTTAGCAGATTGTCTTTATCCAGCCGTGGACGCCAGAGATCTTCCAAATATGGCAGATGTTGAATCTTCTCTCCTTTACTTCTGCGGTAAGGTTGCCGCACAGACCAAAGTGACACTTACCGGAGAATGTGCGGATGAGATTTTCGGCGGTTATCCATGGATCAATCGTCCGGAGCTCATGGCAAAGAATACCTTTCCATGGTCAACCAGTATGGATACGCGGAAGTTTTTACTCTCCGGTGACCTTCTATCCTCAATCGATCTGGATGGTTATGTTCAAGCAGCTTACGAAAAATCCATATCCGAAGTTCCCCGGCTGATCGGTGAAAATCCCGTGGAGGCACGCCGTAGAGAGATCGCCTACCTTAACCTCAAATGGTTCATGGTCACCCTGCTAGACCGCATGGACCGTTGCAGCATGTTCTCCGGTCTCGAAGCGAGAGTTCCCTTTGCCGACCATCGGATTGTTGAATATGTCTGGAATGTGCCTTACTCAATGAAGGCGAAGGATGGAGTCGTAAAAGGTCTGCTTCGGGATGCCGGCAGGGGTCTTGTCCCGGATGAGATTCTGTTTCGCAAGAAAAGTCCCTATCCCAAGACTTATCATCCGGATTATGAAAAACTTCTCGGTAATCGACTACTTGATATCTTATCCGATTCGAATGCCCCGATCCGGCCCCTCTTAGATATCGGTATGGTAAAAACATTCCTTCGTTCTCCCTCCGATTACGGAAAGCCCTGGTATGGGCAACTGATGGCCGGCCCTCAACTGATTGCCTATCTGCTTCAGATTAACTATTGGTTGGGCAAGTATCATGTTGAGCTGGTGTGAATCGGGGTCGCGACAAAGGGGAGGCTATGGCATAGGGGAAGGTTGCTCGGGCTTAAGCTGACAGGGGCAAGGCAATGTTTTTCGGATGCCCAACAGCTGGTCAGCAGTTCGTCTCAGAATCGACACAGATATTGCTTGTGTCGTTCTGCTTCGCACTGCTTCGACCATCCGTTGGTCATAACGAAAAACAGTTTTGCCCCTGTCAGCTTAAGCCCAAGCAACCTTCTGTTATCGAAAGCTTCTATATATAAAGCTTTCGCTTTTTATGCAAAATTAATTTATTACATCTATCATAATATCTTTAGGTTATTACAATTCATCAACATCTGATTAACTTGACTGTTTGCATACAATGATATTACTAATCCTCAGCAGACTGTTCGTGGTTGAATGATATTACTGATACTTCCGAAGAATTAAAGTGTGTGCACCCATAGCTGAGCGTTGTTTATTGTGCCGAGTAAAATTTGCTAGGCAATAAAAAAGGCTGCCAAGGGGTTGATCCGCTGGCAGCCAATAATTCTTCTTCTACTTATTAATAATCAGGTGATGTTTCTGTGTTCGTTTCTATATTTGTCGTTCACCATCACATGATCATCTTATATTAGTTCCATAATAATCAGATGATTATTTCTCGGTGTTGGGTTTCTCGATCTCTACGATGGCATTCTTTTTCATAGGGATTCTGCAGTTTTTGTTGTTACCGAACTCAACGATTACGATTTCATCCATAACATCAATAACAACTCCGTAGAAACCGCCGGATGTTAATATGCTGTCACCAGCTGCGATGTTTGAAAGCATCATGTTCATTCTCTTCTGTTGCTTCTTCTGGGGACGAATCAGCATAAAATAAAGCAAAAGTCCTAAGAAACCAACCTCAACAACTAATAATAACCATGAGCCTGACGTTGAACCACCCGCACCGGCTGTTAAAAGCATTAAATTATTCATTATTTATTCCTCCTGGTTAATTTTTCTATAATTCAATGTTATTCGCTATTAATCCTCGCTCCTAACAAATCCTTCAAGTCGCATCTTCTTATATTCTTGATAACGTTTCTCGCGGATCGCTTCCCGAATCTCCTCCATCATATGGTTATAGAAGTAGAGATTATGGAGTACTAAAAATCTCATGCCTAACATCTCCTTCGCCTTCAGAAGATGCCTGATGTAAGATCTGCTGTAATTTTTACATACCGGGCAGTCACAGCCCTCTTCGATCGGTCGGTCATCCAGTTCGTATTTTGCATTCAGAAGATTCATCTTACCATAGTTGGTGTAAGCATGTCCATGTCTGCCATTTCTGGAAGGGTATACACAGTCGAAGAAATCAACACCACGATCCACGGCTTCAAGAATATTGGCAGGTGTTCCGACACCCATCAGATATACCGGTTTATTTAAGGGCAAATATGGAACAGTCTCATCCAGTATCCGATACATCTCATCATGGCTTTCTCCGACAGCAAGACCGCCTAGTGCATAGCCATCCAAGTCCATCTCAGAGATCAATTTCGCATGCTCGATTCGTATATCTTCAAACGTGCCACCCTGATTAATCCCAAAAAGCATCTGATGTTTATTAATTGTATCTTCCAGTCCATTCAAACGGTCCATCTCAGCCTTACAGCGTTTCAACCAGCGAGTAGTTCGATCTACAGAATTCTGCATATATTCTCTTGTTGCCGGATGGGGAGGACATTCATCAAAAGCCATCGCTATGGTAGAGGCAAGATTGGACTGTATCTGCATACTCTCCTCCGGTCCCATGAATATCTTTCTTCCATCGATATGTGAGCTGAAATATACGCCTTCTTCTTTTATCTTCCGTAGTCCGGAAAGTGAGAATACTTGAAAACCACCGGAATCAGTTAAAATAGGTCTATCCCATACCATGAATTTATGAAGTCCGCCCATCTGCTTCACGATCTTATCGCCGGGTCTGACATGTAAATGATAGGTGTTGGATAACTCCACCTGAGTTCCGATCTCCTTCAGGTCCATCGTAGATACGGCACCCTTGATAGCGGCAGCGGTTCCTACATTCATAAATACAGGGGTTTGGATCGTTCCATGCACGGTTTGAAATTCAGCACTCTTCGCTCGTCCATCCTGTTCGATTAATTTATACATTTAAATTTGTTCCTGCTTTCTATATGCTGCAGCCGGAATGATCCGTTATTTATATCAGGGTCGCAGCTTCCTATTTCTCTTCGTTTTTAACATTACAAGTATACCCTTAAAAGGCTTTATTTTCAACTAAAATATCTGATGTTCAGAAAGAATTAATAAATAATCATAAAACTTTATCTTACTTCCCTAATAAAATGGTGAACCGCGTCAATTCGACATAATTTTATTGTGCACTATGCACAATTTTTAAGGACGATTTATGAAGAAAAAGTTTAAAATATAATATATATTGCATTATTATTACTTAATTGGTAGAATAAATAGTGTTATTTCGTTTTATTTACGTACGAACTGCTACTATTGTTGGAGGTACATTATGTCTATTAAGAAATCCCTGCGTATTTTACTTATTATTACATCTATGATCCCTGTTATTCTGGTTTCCGTAATAACGCATGGATTACTATCGAATCAATTGGTAGACCTGAATACCGACAATATTCTTCGTCTTACTGAGGCAAGCAAAAAGGGGTTAGAGGCAATATTAGAGACACAGGAAACCGAAGTATCCCTACTATCTATTCAGGAAGAGCTGATGAATGCTGCATTCATAAGTGACAACCATCTTACCTTTTCCACATCCGCGGTGAATGAAATTCTAAAAAAGCGTGTCAACAGTTATGACTACTGTGAGCGCATTTCTCTATATAATATCAATAATGAAATTATCGCAAGTTCTGATTCTTCTGTTATAGGCAAAAATACCAGATCCGAACTCTCTTTAAATTACATGCATGCAACCAAGTCCATTGCTATGGCTGTGGACGGAATACGTCCAATGACCCGTGACGGAGATGTAATTTATTCTGTTGAGATCGGAGCTCCCATCATCGATTCTGCAAGCAATACCATTCAAGGTTATGTAATCAGCACAATTAATGCCCTTTACTTTGAGCAGTATCTAAGTTCGATTACCCTTGGTGACTCCGGATATAGTATTCTGCTCGATAAAACAGGAAATGTAATTTATCATCCCAACTCCGCTCTGATTGGTTCGGAGATTAATTCCGGAAAGCTCTCTTCCCTTGTGAATGAATACAACAACGGCGCCATCATGAGCAATGGAACCTTTCAATACTTTTATGAAAACACCAATCAAGTTTACGGCTATAGTATCATCCCGGAACTCAATTGGGTGCTGCTTGTAAAACAAGACATCTCCGATATACAATCCGTAACCACCATTATGTTGACCGTATTGATCATCATTTGTGCTATATTTCTTGTTGTTGTAATATTCTTCGCCAATATCCTGTCACGCCAATACTCAACACCGATTATTGCATTAAGAGATGCTATGCGAACCGCTTCTGACGGTAACCTTACGGTTCAGTCCAGCATTAAGAGCAATAACGAACTTGGCGAGTTATCCAAGAATTTCAATAAAATGCTCCATATTATTAAGACTAATTATGAGGATCTGGAATCGATGCATGAGGAACTACTCTCGAACGAAGAGCAGCTTCGATCCAATTATGATCATATTGAATTCCTGGCTTATCACGATACTCTGACTAATCTTCCGAATAAGCTAGCTTTTCTTGACTATGTCAATGCAGTATTAATCGGTTCCGGTGTGAGTGATAAGATCCATGCGGTATATTTTGTTGATTTGGACAATTTCAAAACAGTAAATGATACTCTGGGTCACGAATATGGTGATACTCTCTTAGTGAAAACAGCACAGCTGTTGTCCTCTATCCTCGGAACGAATGGTATGCTGGCCAGAGCCGGTGGTGATGAGTTTTTACTATTTAAGGAGGATATTATTTCTAAGGAAGCTGCCGTAGATTTTGCCTCACAGATTATTGAAAGCTTCCGTACCCCCCTTGATTTGGATGGTGAGACGGTATATGTATCCATGAGCATCGGTATCTCCATCTATCCGGAAAATGGTTTGTCGCCTAAGAACTTAATCAAGAACTCCGATATCGCAATGTATAAGTCAAAAGATACCGGCAAAAACAAATTCACTCTGTTCGACTCTAAAATGGAGGAAGAATTGAACCGTAACACCATCGTCCTGGAAGTACTCAGAAGTTCTATTGACAACCAGGATATCTACATACAGTACCAGCCGCTCGTCGAGCTGGATACAAATAATATTATCGGCTTTGAAGCTTTAATGAGAATACGCAACGAACGTCTTGGTCCATTAAGCCCCGGCGAATTCATTCCCATCGCTGAAGAAAACGGTTTGATTACAGAATTAAGTTCCTGGTTAATTCGCGAAGCCTGTATCTTCAGTAAGAAATTGATCGATCTCGGCTCCAATCCTCGACCGGTATCGGTTAACATCTCTTCCGTACAGATTAATCGTCCCGGCTTTATCGGTATGTTGTCCGAGATTCTGGAGGAGACACTTCTGCCACCACAGTACCTCGAGCTTGAGATTACGGAAAGCACCCTAGTATCCTCCATCATGGATGCAACAAAATTATTAAGCGGTCTGCAGGAACTAGGTGTGAAGGTATCTCTGGATGATTTCGGAACCGGATATTCCTCCCTGAATTACCTTACTAAGATGCCGATTGATACTCTAAAGATTGATAAGTCCTTTATTGATAACATCTGTACCAGTGAAAAGGATGCACAGATTGCAGAAACCATCATCCAGCTGGCACATAGTCTGGATATCAAGGTGGTGGCTGAAGGTGTCGAGAGTGAGGATCAGCTGACATTGTTACGAAGAAAGCATTGTGACGTTGTCCAGGGATATATCTTTAGTCGTCCACTACATCCCACAGAATTGTTAGAGATGCTTCGTGAAGATGATCTAATCTCTCAATATTCTTTATTTTAAAGTCAAGAATAAAGAGCCTGTAAGGAATAAAATTCCTTACAGGCTCTTCTTAATCAATTCATAATAATTATTTATCCCACTTGGTCAGCAAATTATAATGCTGCACCATCACAACCAAGAACGTTAACAATCTTATGCTTAACAAGAGTCTTGATGTTGTTTCTTGCAGGTGTCAGGTATTGTCTGGGATCAAAGTGAGTCGGGTTGTTTGCCATATATTCTCTGATACCTGCAGTAAATGCAAGTCTTAAGTCAGAGTCAATATTGATCTTACATACTGCCATCTTAGCAGCCTGTCTTAACATATCTTCCGGAATACCGATTGCATCGTCCATCTTACCGCCGTATTTCTTGATTAACTCAACATATTCCTGAGATACGCTGGAAGCACCGTGTAATACGATAGGGAAGTTAGGTAATCTCTTTGCTACTTCTTCGAGAATATCAAAACGAAGCTTAGGTGACTGGCCGGGTTTGAATTTGAATGCGCCGTGGCTTGTTCCGATTGCAATCGCTAAGGAGTCAACACCGGTACGGGTAACAAACTCTTCTACCTCTTCCGGTCTGGTATAGGATGCATCTTCTGCGCTAACATTAACATCATCCTCGATACCAGCTAACTTACCTAATTCACCTTCAACAACACAGCCGTGAGCATGAGCATATTCCACAACCTGCTTTGTTAACTTAATATTCTCTTCAAACGTATGCTTAGAACCATCTATCATAACTGATGAAAAGCCTCCATCGATACATGATTTACAGATCTCAAAATCATCACCATGATCTAAGTGAAGTGCGATAGGAAGATCGGTATCTGCCAATGCAGCCTCAACTAATTTTACAAGATAAGCATGCTTAGCATACTTTCTTGCTCCTGCTGATACCTGAAGGATAACAGGTGCATTCAATTCTTTGGCAGCCTCTGTAATTCCCTGTACGATCTCCATATTGTTTACGTTAAAAGCACCAATTGCATATCCGCCGGCATATGCCTTCTGAAACATTTCTTTCGTTGTAACTAATGCCATAATTTTATCAATCCTTTCCATTTGTTAATTATTTTTCAATGCTTCATTTATTATACCATAAAATTATCCATTGAAAAGTTTTTTTCGATTTTTTTTAAAAGATATTAAAGATCTTAAATGATTTAAGTGTCAAAAGGTGCTGCACACACTTAAATAAAAATTGCGAATTTGTATCCTTGGGTATAAAATAGTCATAGAAACATTGCATATTACTATATCTCGAATCAAGAAAGGAAATCACATGGATCCAAAACGCGTCTCAGATTCTATAACAGAACAGGTTCAGATATTGATGCCCTCTCATATCAACGGATCCGAACGACTTTTTGGCGGACAATTAGTTGAATGGATCGATGTCGTGGCTGCGGTCGTTGCCAGACGTCACTGTGGTCACAATGTGACAACTGCTGCAATTGATAATCTTCAGTTTAAGGCTGGTGCTTTCATAAATAATACTCTGGTCTTAATCGGCCATATCACTTATGTCGGACATACCTCGATGGAAGTCCGGGTCGATACCTATGTTGAAGACCTTCATGGAATTCGTAAGGTTGTTAACCGTGCCTATCTTGTTCTGGTTGCTCTGGATGAAGATGGTCAACCCACAGAGGTTCCGAAGCTTGTACTGGAGACCGAATCCGAGCGTGCCGAATGGGAGGCTGGCAAGAAAAGGCATACTCTGCGCCACAAGAGAAGAAAAGAAGGTTATTAAGCACAGTCTCATTTATTATTGTAACCCTGCTCCTATAGATGAGTATACTAATAATGTAAGCATTGTATTCAAGATAAGGACTAATTTTTATGGCTAAATTAAAAATCGCGATTGATGCAGGACATGGCAGTGATACTCCGGGAAAGAGAACTCCACCCTTTACCAAAGACATAGATATTGATATGGATGGAAAGATTGATGTAAAAAAGGGTACACAATATCTCGAACATTATGCGAATGTTGGTATTGCCGATCTGCTTTATAAACGCTTGAAAGAACAGAATTTTGATGTTATTCGCAGCGGCTTTGATGATGCCAATGCTAAAAATGATAAAGATATCTCCCTTACAACACGCCAGCAGAAAATCGAAAATGCCGGCTGTGATTGTTCCATCTCCATTCATTTTAATGCATATGGTGGCGGAAAAACCTTTAATTCGGCCGAGGGTGTCGCTGTCTATATTCATAGTGAATACTTCGGAGATTCCAGGCATCTTGCAGATTTTGTCCTGCAAGAGCTCAGCAAGGGGACTCCACAGGTAAACCGGGGGGTTCACAGTGCTCGTCTGGCAATGTGTAACTGTAAAGCCCTGGGTACTAAAGCTTCCATTCTATGTGAGATCGCCTTCATGACGAATGAGCATGAGGCGCAGGAACTAATGGCAAATAAACGATTCTGGGAAGAATGTGCAAATGAAATCGCTACTGCAGTATCACGGTATTGTAATTGTGATTATACCGAAGTACCGGATCCCAGCAAATATTATTATATATATTATACCATTGTAAGCGGTGATACACTTGGCAAAATTGCCACAAAGTATAAGACTACGGTACAAAATTTGATAGACTTAAATCAATTAAATGATCCAAATGTAATCAAAGTAGGTCAGAAACTGATCGTCAGTAAATATATAAAATATACTGTACAGAAAGGTGACACCTTAAGTTCGATCAGCAAGGCATACCTTGGTTCACCTGACCGCTACGATATCATCAAGAAAGCAAATAGTCTCAGCGTTAACACAATCTTTGTTGGTCAGGTATTAAAAATACCGGTAGCCTGATGCACGTAATTTTTCGCATTGACATCGGTTAAAATCTATGCTAATCTTGTAAAAAAATGAAAGCGGGTATCGATTATGTTGACCAGAATGTATATTATTCCGAATAGGGACGACGATCGGCGGCGCTTGTAGCTATGAAATTATCATAGGTGCAAGCGCTTAAAGT
>JAGFXQ010000258.1 GCA_017861355.1 Bacillota bacterium | reverse complement strand
GCTTTGTTTTTACGAAAGGGGTATTAAATGAACAGACGGTATTTTAACAGATGGCTGATAATTTTACTAATCCTGGCGTTGATTATTCCACAGGGTTATTTTGGTGGAATGAAGCGTGCATCAGCAGCTCAGACAGGAACCGTAACTGCAAAAACCTTAAATGTACGCACGGAACCTTCTACTACCGCAGACAAAGTGCAATTAAACGGCACGAATGTATACTTAGTCAAGGATGAAACGGTGAATATTTTAAGCAGAGAGGGAGATTTTTATTATGTTTCTCTTCTGTTTAACGGAAAAACGGTGAAAGGTTATATTCATAAGGATTTTGTTGCTGTAACCGGTGAACCGGATCCGACCGCGACACCAACACCTACCCCAAAACCAACCGCGGCACCTACACCAACCCCAAAACCGGATTCCGGTGAAGTGGTCTCCGTAGCAAAAGAGGTCAATTTGAAGGCTTCCATCACTGCCTCTTCTTTAAATGTAAGAAGCGGACCGAGTACAAGTTATTCTAAGGCCGGAGGATTAACAAAAGGCAGTCCAATCACTGTAATCAGTGAAGTGATGATTGATGGCGAAGAGTGGTATGGAATATCTTTTGTGGCAGAAGGCAAGACTGTCACTGGGTATGTGCTCAGTTCTTACGTAAAACTGTCATATGACACTTCAATCAAAGGAGAGGTAGCAGCATCATCTCTCAAGATTAGAGCGGAAGCAGGAAGCAAGGCGGCTTATTTGAAGAATAAAAGCGGCAGCATTATATCGCTAAAGAAAGATAAGTCAATTACGATTCTGGATGAGGTTACAATCTCCGGAGTAAAGTGGCTCAAGGTATCCTTTACTGTGAGTGATAAAAAATATACCGGTTATGTGGAATCAAGCAAAGTGGACTTTAAAGTAACTGAGGTTAAACCAACACCTAAACCTACTGCGACACCTACTCCAAAGCCCACTGCAACACCAACACCAAAAGCAACGCCGAAGCCAACGCCGAAGCCAACGCCAAAACCCACACCGAAACCTACGCCGAAAGCAACACCGGCACCTACACCGAAGGTGACACCAACCCCAACACCATCGAATATACCATCTCCAACGGTAAGTCCGACGCCGGTGATTTCGACACCGACTCCGACATCCACACCAATTGGGCAAGATTTTCTTCAGGTAGATAATAATAATACCTTTAATGAGATAACACAGGCGGTGAACGGTTATGTATGTAATACCAGCCTTTTATATCTGACAAGAGATATTACAACGAATGAATACGTGTACGATAATTATGGTAATATATTCACTCTTAAGAATTCAGAGAAAGTGTTGGTAACAGGCTTAGTCAGAAACGGCGCCGATGCTTGGTATGTGATATCTCTGGACAGTGGTATCTATGGTTATGTTAAGGCAGAATATATCTATATTGGTAATTACCGGCCATCCGGTGGAAGTCCGGCAGTTACCCCGACTCCGGCACCAGTAATTACAGACAACATGGACTTTGAGACGAAGCTGTCCGTACAAGGATTTCCGGAAAGCTATAAAGTAGCACTGAGGAACTTACATGCACTATATCCAAACTGGGAATTCAGAGCATATCAGACCGGACTTGATTGGAATTTAGTTATTGCAGCGCAAAGTGCGCCGGGTAAGAACCTATTGTCGAACTCTAAGGGGGTAGAGTGGAAGTCTCTGGAGAGTGGTGCATATAATTGGAAGACGGATACCTTTACCGTCTTTGATGGGTCCACCTGGGTAACTGCATCGAAGGCAGCGATTGAATATTACATTGATCCCCGTAATTTCCTTACGGCGAACGGTATCTTTCAATTTGAATTACTGAAATATCAAGATACCTACCAGAACCTATCAGGTGTAGAGAACATTCTGAAGGGAACGGCGATGTACAATACAAACTATACATATTTGGACGAGAACGGAATAACCCAGAGCATGTCCTATGGACAGACCTTTATCGAGGCAGCAAAATATTCCGGTGTCAGTCCTTACCATCTCGCTTCCCGCGTGAAACAGGAGGTGGTTACCGGACCTAATACTCTGAGTAGTAGTGTCTCGGGAGCCTATAGCGGCTATGAAGGACTGTATAACTTCTATAACATAGGAGCAAATGACAGTGCCGGAGGAGGAGCAATCGCCAACGGATTGAGATTTGCAAGAAATGGAAGTACGAATGCAACGACTAATTTGATGTATATGATTCCTTGGATTAATCCATTTCGATCGATTGTCGGCGGATCCTATTTTATCGGCGGAAGTTATATTAACCGTGGACAGGACACAATTTATCTTCAGAAGTTCAATGTCACACCGATTTCAACGTATTATCATCAATATATGACGAACGTTGAGGCTCCCTATGCCGAAGGAAAAAAAATTCTGACAGCATATAATGGAATGGCGGATTCACCAATTATATTCTCCATACCGATCTATCAGAATATGCCATCTTATCCTTGTCCTCAGCCGACAACGATGTTCAACCCGAATAATCGTATGAAGAGCCTTAAGATACTGGATGGTATGGGTAATGAACTTGCAATCACTCCAACCTTCAATCAGACCGAGTACAATTATTATCTGATTGTAGAGAATACAGTAGATTTCGTTCAAATTAATGCAACCACGGTAAGTAAGAAGGCGACCATCAACGGAGGAGGAATAGTTCCGTTGAATGCAGGCAACAACACAGTCGTACTTTCGGTTATAGCAGAAAATGGAACAATTGCAAATTATACAATTAACATCGTAAGAGAACAATAAGCTTAGCAATGATTATGTAATAAAAGCGTAGTGAGCATACACCAAGCTTGCTTGAGTGTATACGATCGGAGCTGGAGATCATGAATACGCTCCTTATTCATGATATAACGGCAGGCTTGGAATTACGACAGTGATAATGAATCCGGCCGCGGGGAGAGAAACCTGTCGGCCGGATTTTTGTTCATGACTATAGAATTCTCAAGATGAGTATTTTCAATCGTTTATAGCAAAGAATCGGATTTATAGAAGAAGAAAATGGGGGTACAGCATGAAAAAAAGATTAACACGTTATCTTGCAGGTTTTCTTTTGTTTTTACTAACGAGTGGAATCGTTATACCGGCGACGGCACTGGCAGCAAGTGCGGAGGTCGAATTATCGGCTGACGCATCTCAGATTACATTAGGCGATGAGTTTTTTCTCTATGTCAATGTCACATCTCAGACTGAGTTCGGTGATTTTGAGGGCAGCGTCACCTATGACGAGGATATTTTGGAATATCAGGGAGGAGCAAGACAGATCAAGGGCAGTGATGGGTATTTAACCATATCCGATAGAGACAATACGGACGGCGATACAAAACGTAAATATACCATGAAATTTGAAGCTACTAAAGTGGGGATCTGTACGATTGAGTTTGCTGACAGGGCGATTGTCTATGAGCTGGGAGGAGCGGAAATGTCCGTATCCAGTAATACACTTACCATTAATGTTGTTGCACCGATAACAGCATCAGGCAACGCCAAGCTGAAGGATCTGAAGATAAGCCCATCGGTTCTGAAGCCGGATTTTAAGGCGGATGTCTACGAATACAGTACGGAGGTGGATGCGGAGGTCGTACAGCTGGTCCTCGTTGCGATACCGGAGGATGACAAGGCCAAGGTATCCATATTGGGGAATGAAGCTCTGACCGAGGGCGAAAATAAAATTACAATATCTGTATTAGCGGAATCAGGCGATGTCATAGAATATAATATTAAAGCAGTGAAAGCGGCTGCACCGGAAGCAAGTGTCACTCCAGGAGGCGAGCTTCTACCGGATAACATTCATGGAAATTTTGAAGTGAAGAAAATTGACGGTGATAAATTTGCAATTTATAGCGGACAATATAAATTATTGGAACCAGGAAGTGATGTGATCGTACCGGCCGGTTATATCAGGACGAAGATGATCATTTCGGATGTCTCTGTTACAGTATTCTATCCGGAAGGAGACATGGAAAGTAACTATCTACTGACCTATGCAGAAAACGAACTTGGTGAGGCTGGATTTTATCGATATGATAAAATTGAACGAACACTTCAAAGATATGAGCCTGGAGTCGATAAAGTAGTAAATCAGGCTAATGATACCAATATGGAAGACTTGATTACCTCGGAGACATACCGTACTAATCTTACCAAGGCAGCAGTTGTAATTGCTGTATTAAGTGGGCTATGCGCTCTGTTAATCGTGTTATGTATCCGGTTCTTACTGAAGTCCAGAGGTTATAAGGACGATGATCTTGATTAGTACTTGACAAATAGTTTAAGGTTGTTATACTAAATGTATAACAGATATAATATGCGAGGTGTATCCGAATGTATGTAGAAATTGATTTTAATAGTGAGGAAGCGATATATATACAATTACGAAACCAGATTATATATGGCATTGCTACCTCTCGGATTCAAGAGGGTGAGAATCTTCCTTCTGTAAGAGAATTGGCTGAACATATCGGAATTAATATGCACACCGTGAATAAGGCATATACTATATTAAAGCAGGAAGGATATCTCAAGCTGGACCGCAGAAAAGGAGCCGTGATTGCAATCGATTATGATAAATTGCAGGCAATAACTGACATGCGGGAGGAATTGCGAGTGGTATTGGCACGAGCATTTTGCAAGAACATCAGTTGTGAGGAGGCACATGAAATCGTTAACGATATCTTTAACGAATTTGAAAGGGGGTAATTACAATGTTATGTGATAGATGCCAGAAGAGAGATGCGAAAATATTGTATACCGAGATTATCAACGGGATGAAGAAGGAGCAACATCTCTGCGAGGAGTGTGCGACAGATTACACTTCCTTCCAGATGGAAAAACCCTTAATGAACAGTGATCTTACTTTGGGAGATCTGCTCTCAACCTTGCTTGACAATTATAACACAACTGATCAGAAGAAATCAGGAGAGGAAACCCCAGCTCTCACCTGCAGTAATTGTGGTACCACCTATGAAGAATTTATTCAAAAGGGTCGTTTCGGTTGTGCTCAGTGTTATCGGAGCTTTCATGATCAATTAGGAAAGACCTTAAAAGGCATACAGGGTGCCGAAATCCATACCGGTAAGCGTCCGAAGGGTTACATGACAGTGACTACAGATCGAAAGATGAAAGATATACCCGAGGCAGAGAAGCTTTCCTTGAAGCTTCAGGAAGCAATTGAAAAAGAAGAATTTGAGGAGGCAGCACGACTTCGTGACTTGATTAAACAGATGAAGAAGGAGGAAGAAAGCAATGCTTAAATGGTATGAGCAGATGGTTCCGGATAACGATGTAGTTATCTCCAGCCGGGTCAGACTGGCAAGAAATCTTCAGACCTATCCTTTCTCCTCGAAGATTGAAGATGACCA
>JAGFXQ010000257.1 GCA_017861355.1 Bacillota bacterium | reverse complement strand
TCTTTGATCACTTTGGTAAATGCTGAAAATGCATTAGGAACACTATAATGATCCATAATCTCCGAAGGCTTAGCCCACACAATTGCATTGGTCTTCGTATAATCGATCGGAAGTTCACCCAGTGTGACATGATAGCCTGTCATTCTCCACTCGATATGGGAGAAGATATGCTTCGCATCGCCCAGAGGTATAATCCTCTCTGAAGTAATTCCATCGGAAGTAAGTAATTTCTCAATCCCCGCCTCATCAAGCTTGGTATCTATACTCGGCAGTTCCCATAGACCTGCTAACAATCCCTTCTCCAGTCTCTTGCGTATTGCATAACGATCTTGATACTCAAGCAGAAGAATGGTCTTATCTTCTCGCCTTCGTTCCTTCTTGGCAGGTTTAACCGGGAGCTGCATTGCAATATCTTCATGAAAGGCCCGACACAGGTGCATCACAGGGCATTGCTCACATAACGGTTTACCATTTGGCAGACAGACCAGGGCACCCAATTCCATCAGGGACTGGTTAAAGTCTCCCGGCCGCTCCTGTGGCATGATTGCTATGATATCCTTCCATAGCTCCTTCTTCACACTTTCCTTCGTGATATCATCATAGCTTCCTGCGATTCGTTTCATCACGCGAAGTACATTACCGTCGATTGCAGGTACCGGGATTCCAAAGGCAATGGAGGATATCGCTCCGGCTGTGTATTCCCCAATACCGGGAAGTGATAGTAGTTCTTCATAGCTGGAAGGCATCTCACCATTGTACTTCTCCATCATTAGGATCGCTGCCTTCTTCATATTACGGACACGGTTATAATAACCTAAGCCTTCCCACAGCTTCAACAGCTTCTCTTCCTCTACCTCGGCCAGACTTCTGATCTGTGGTAATGCAGTGGTAAAACGATCAAAGTATCCTTTCACCGCTTCTACCCTTGTCTGCTGACACATAATCTCGGATACCCACACATAATATGGCTTTGGGTTCTCACGCCAAGCAAGGATTCTTGCATTATAATCAAACCATTGAAGTAAATAAGGAACAACTTCTTTATAATCATATGACATATTATTTCTCCCTACATAAAACATTGTTAAGACAATTATGTAACTCAACTACTTTTATCAATCTGTAAGTCACATAAATATCTACCTTTATCATAACCCAAACATTCTGCTTAGTTGTCTGTCCCTTATTGTACCCTATTTATTTGACGCAGGCAACCGGGTAATAAAAAGGCCGATATCTGCTGCTTATCGCACTCAGATACCGGCCTATCTACACCAACAAGCTTATACAGCCTGTTCCTTCTCTAAGAATTTATACTGGGACAAATATAGTTCACTGTAGCAGCCATTCTGCTCCAATAGTTCTTCATGAGTTCCCAACTCCTGTATCTTTCCTCCATCCACATACATGATGCAGGCTGAAGTCTTAATGGTGGAGAGACGATGAGCAATAATGAAGCTGGTACGGTTAGCAAGAAGTTTGCTTAAGCCTTCCTGCAACAATATCTCCGTCTCGGTATCGATGCTGGAGGTTGCTTCATCCAGTATCAGGATCTTCGGATCTGCCAGTAATGCTCTTGCAAAACTGATGAGCTGCCTCTGTCCGACGGAAAGTCTGGTTCCTCTTTCATTTACCTGAGTGTCGTAGCCATTCTCCAGATTCACGATAAAGTCATGGGCACGAACCATCTTAGCTGCTTCCATTACCTGCTCATCGGTTGCTTCCATATTACCGTATCGAATGTTATCCATAATCGTTCCGGAGAAGATGAAGCTGTCCTGAAGCATGACACCCATCTGCTTACGCAGAGATTTAATCGTAACCTTACTGATATCTGTACCATCAATTGTAATCATACCGGAGTCCAGATTATAGAAGCGGCTGATCAGATTGATAATCGTCGTCTTTCCTGCACCGGTCGGACCGACAATCGCAATCGAATCACCGACATTTGCGGTGAAGCTGATTCCGTTCAGTATCGGTATACCATCCTCATAGCTGAAGGTTACATCTTTAAATTCTACCTTTCCCTTAATCGGCGGCATGGATACTGCACCTTCACAATCCTTAACCAGTACCGGTTCATCGATGGTCTCAAATATTCTCTCCAGATAGGACACCGCAGTGAGAATGGAGTTGTAAAAGCTCGCCAGAGTATTTACCGGAGCCCAAAATCGTCCGACATAGCTTGTCATCGCAATCAATGCTCCGACTGTGATTCCTCTGGCTCCCTTATCCATCCATGCAATTCCCAGTACATAGACTGCGACGTTCGTCCAGGTCGCGATATTCTGTATCGCCGGCCACAGAAGAAAGTTCAGTTTAACCGCACGCATCCAGGCATTGCGATAATCATTGCTTAGGGTATTAAATATCTTGATATTCTCCTGCTCTCTGGTAAAGCTCTGGGTAACACGGATACCATTAATACTCTCCGCAATATAAGCATTTAGATTAGAAGATTTATTACTGGACTGCTGCCATGCTACTCTTTGCTTCTTCTTGATGATGAAAATGATGGCCATCAGCAATGGAAGTCCGCAGAGACAAAGGATTGTCAATCTGACATTGATATATAGCATACAGCCCACAATGAAGAATAAGCTGAATAAATCTGTAATCGTATTCACGATACCATTGGATAACAGGTCACTTAAGCTGTTCACATAATTTACAACACGAACCTGTATCTTGCCATGCGGCTTATCGTCATAATAAGAGAATGGCAACTCCTGCAGATGCCGGAAAATATCACTTCGTATCGTATGGATGATATTCTGTCCAAGCCTTGAAGTAATGGTCGTCTTAGCGCGGATGATCACTGAGATGATGAAGTAAATCACCAACAGTATCACACTGACCATCACAATTCCGGCAATATTCTTATCCGGAATATATACGTCCATGATTCGCATCAGGAAGATCGGTGTCAGCATACCAAGTGCTGAGGATACCGTCATCAAGAATATCGTAAAGAGCATGTCCTTACGGTAGGGTCTTATGTAGGTAGCCAGACGCTTCAAGTGAGAAAAGTTAAATTCGGTCTGTAAAGTCTCATCAATATCATACTTATTTCTAGCCAACCTTACTCCCTCCTTTCAACCACTCATTATGTCGGCGGGAACCATTGTCCTTCACTATGGCATCAAAATCTCCATATTGGTGATGGAATACGGTATAGTAATAATTCTCTCTCTCAAGAAGCTCATCATGTGTTCCGGCTTCAATAATCCGACCATCATCCACGACAAGAATCTGATCCGCATCCTTAATTGATGAGATACGATGAGCAATAATGAATACCGTATGTCTGTCCTGCAAGGATCCCAACTCACTCTGAATCTGAGACTCTGTCTCCATATCCACAGCCGAGGTGGTATCATCAAGAATAATGATGGAGGGATTCTTAAGTAACGCCCTAGCCAAAGAGATTCTCTGCTTCTGTCCACCTGAGAGGCCAACTCCGCGCTCTCCAACGATGGTATCATAGCCTTCCGGCATCTGCAGAATGAAGTCATGAGCATTGGCGATCTTCGCTACTGCTTCTACTTCCTCAAAGCTGCAATTCGGTCTGCCATAGGCGATATTTCCCTCGATGGTGTCAGAGAACAGGAATACATCCTGCATTGCCATACCAATATTATCACGAAGAGAATATAAGTCCATATCCTTCAGATTAATCCCGTCAATCTTAACCTCACCTTCTGTTACATCATAGAAACGGCAGAGTAGGTTCATCAGTGTCGATTTACCGGAACCGGTGGCACCGATGATACCCACCGTCTGACCCGGTTTAATATGAAAATTAATATCTCGAAGAATCACCTCATCATCCGCATGATAGCTGACATGTGCGAATTCGATATCTCCGTGAAAATGCTTCCTTGCAACTGCGTTCTCAGGTTCTTGAATCGTAGGCTCAACCATCACTGTTGTATAGATCTTCTCGACTGAGGTAACAAATCTCTGATAATCGTTCGCTAACCATCCAGCCTGGCGGAGGGGTTGATTAAGCATCCACAGATAACCACTTACCGTAACCAGCTTACCCATGGACATGTAGCCTTTTACCACCATAATACCACCGACCAGATACAGGATGATGGATAATACATTTGCCAAGAATTCGAAGATCGGAACGTATTTTCTCCAGATATTTGCTGCCCCCAGCTCTGCTTCCCGGTAGCCGTCATTTTCCTTGTTGAACTTCTCAATCTCATAATCTTCTTTGGTGAAGGCTTTCACCACTCGGTTACCGCTGATATTCTCCTGCACAGAGGTATTCAGGCTGGAGAAATGTTGACGAATATTATGAAATGCAGGCTTAACTGCCTTTAACTGCTTCGCCGTTGTCACTGCCGTCAAGGGCAGAACAGCGATCATGCATAGTGCCATTCTCCAGTCCACAATAAAGATCATGACCAACGCAATGAGAAAAAGCAGGATATTCTCATATACGGAATAGATAACAAAGGCAACAAAATGTCTTATCGCTTCCATATCACCGGTCTGCCTGGACATCAGGTCACCGGTCCTGTTCTTATTATAGAAGTTAAAGTCCTGTGCCAATAATTTACGATAAACATAATCACGCATGGTATAAAGCATACCCTGTGAGGATTTCTCAAATATAAGCAGAAACCAATACTTTATTACTGCACGAACCAGATTGGTCACAACCATGATAATCATCATCAACGGTAATATCTTTCGATTACCTCCCTCAATAATATCATCAACAATGATACCCGCAACATGCGGATTGACGATGGCGATCAAAGAGCTGACCGTAACTAAAATCATTGCAAATATAAGTTTGGTGCGGTACTTCTTCAAAAACGAAAAGAACCACTGCATCGCTGTCATATGTATTCCTCCTCATTTGCACTACTAATGCTCTTATTATAGACTTTTTTGAAGCAAAAAGAATGGCGATTTCTATTGATCTTAATGTAATTTATTATAAACGACAATGTACAACCCACTTATAGAGTGTTACAATTACAGAATAAGAAGCAGCCACTGCTTTCCCTATCACAAGCTAACGTTACTATAATTCATTAAAAAAGCAAAATCAATAGGATAAATCGCAAAAAATATTCTATTTTCGTCCTTTACAAATTCGACCATTTACATTTACAATGTTGATTATTGTAGCATCCTTACCACCGCAGAAAATATTGAAGGCTAATAATTTGTAGCTTTTCTCTCAAAGAAAATATTTTAAAATATTTATTTACCTATTCTCGCGACTAATGTTATAATATCTCTATTATGTCCGACTACCGTGTCTTGGGCAAAAGCATAATATGTAAACGTGCAATTAATGCCCGTAGATGGAGGCTTTCATGGCTTTTGATTATGATCTGACCTATAATGATTTTAATCCGACTGTTTTCTATGT
>JAGFXQ010000256.1 GCA_017861355.1 Bacillota bacterium | reverse complement strand
GCCTGATATGCACTATCGGATAACCACATCGTATGATTCTTCGTCAGTTCACACCGACCCGGGGATGGGTTGTTCCAGAAAAATCCATATCCAAGTGAGGAGTACACCACCGGAAGTGCGGATTTCGTGTTGTAATGCATAAGGTTGCAGGTACTCCCTTTACGATCGAATTGATCCTCCTGTTCCTGTCCCAATCCATAGAAATGTTCCTTTTCATTTGCATCAAAGATCACCTTAACCTGATAATGATCGCCTTCCCTATGGATGTTTCGCGTAGTATAATCACCCTCAAATTTTGTTTTCAAAATCTGCTTCTCTTTACGGAAGTAAGTAATTATCCCACCATACCATATATTTCCTGCTTCAATTTTAGCTGTTATCATGCCATTTGTTATTGTCGCAACCGATTCATCTCCGGATACTACACAATCGGTCGTCGTTTTTGGACTTAATAATGTCCAGGACTCCTCGGAAAATCTTGCATTTTTCGTTGAACGACAGCGAAGGCAATTCTCTCCGTATGCTTCGATGATGGTTATCTCATCTTTTCTTTCATATACTAATTTGTTCTCAAACAATTCAATTTTACCCATATTCTATCCTCCTGATAAGATCCATTAAATCAAGTTACTATACTCATAATCATAGCAGGATAGAGGACGAAAAACTTTATATATCTTTTCTAATACTGATACTATATTGACATTTTCTAATCATATGTTATACTCAGCTCAGATTAACAGATTAAGCTAAATAGTATTCTGTATTCGGGGTGATTCAAAGGAGGACACATAGCATGATGCATACGATTTTTACGAATTCTGAATTCAAAGAAAATGTCACCCATGTTATTGGCAATCGTCCCTACTCGTTGCATCGAACCGATGTCTCTGCTGATCGGGAGCTTGTACTATATCAGCATTGGCATGATGAAATCGAGATATTTTATCTTGAGAAAGGTGAGGTCGAATTCTACATAGAAGAAAGAAGCTTTCATATTAGGGAAGGAGAAGCCATTCTAATACCTCCGAACCTACTCCATATGGTCTGGAACACCTATCATAAGGATTGTTGCTTTTATGCTATATTATTTAGTCCTGTTCTATTTAGTGAAGCCTATACCAATTCCTACTATAATCGTTTTGTTCAACCATTGAAGCATAATGGCCGTCTCTATATCTATCACTTTTCGCGAGACTTAAGTTGGCATAATGAGCTGCTTCACTTATTGAAACAAATTCTTTGTTATTATAATCGTGAGGATATCGCCACCTGGGAATTAGATCTACACGGTTTATTATATCAGCTGTGGAACCTGTACTATATTAACTACATGGTATCCATTGAATTATCTACCACTTACCAAAGAATATATCATAAGTTGAAATTATCAATTGATTACATACACGAACATTATGTCAATGACTTAACCTTAGAACTGCTTGCAAAACAATCCGGACTATGTAAAGAAACCTTTTGCCGTTACTTTAAGAAATTAACCGGTGAATCTCCCTTTACTTATATTATTCGCTGCCGGATCAGAAAGAGCTGTGAGCTTCTATTGAGCTCCGAAATGAAAATTACCCAAGTTGCCAGCCAGTGCGGTTTTGATAATATCAGCTATTATAACCGTACCTTTATGCAATATGTAAAATGTAAACCCTCACAATACCGTAAACAGTTATACAAAAATACCTTTGATTCGTTCTAATCATCTCGTCTTTCAGGCTGGGAATCCTATCGTTTCGTGCAGTTCTTCTTAATATTATATGAAGGGGAAAGAAAATTATCTGCTGCAGATAATCTTCTTTCCCCTTCAAGTTATGTAACAATGAGTAATATTTAACATTTTGTTTTATTGACGCATACTACTTTTCTTATATCATTACTTCTTCTTCCTCGAACAAATAACACTCTGAAGTACAATAAAGAAGCAAAGCATAGCTGCACGTGTAATCTGCGGCCACCATGGATCCTGACTGCCGATCGCGGTAACGACAAGTAATACAATTCCGCTGGTTAATACACCGAATAGAGTACCAAAGATATTACCAACGCCGCCGGTCAAAAGTGTTCCACCGATAATGGAAGCAGCGATCGCATCCATCTCCAGACCGGTTGCCTGCTGAACGGAACCGGAACGTGTATGGAAAACATATAAAAATCCGCCGATACCTGCAAGCAGACCGCAAAGCAAATGAGCATAAAACTTAGTTCTCTTGACGTTGATACCAAGCATCAAGGCACTCACCGAATTTCCACCTACCGCGTAAAAGCTGCGTCCGAGCTTTGTCTTCTTGAGTAACCAGAACATCAGACAGACAATAATAATTGCTACGATAACTCCGTATTCCAGCTTCGATTGAATGAAAACACCCTTTCGATTAATGTCACCTAGGAAGGGAATCAGTATTCGCGATCCAGATAACTGCTCAAATCCTACATTATCTACCTGGATCTGATTCACTTCGATCAGGGCGACCAATCCTCGCCCCAGGAACATACCCGCCAGTGTAACGATAAAGGGTTGCATCTCCATATATGCGACGAGAAATCCCTGTACTGCACCAAACAAAAGACCGATCCCCAGTGCCAGAATCAGAGAGGTAAAAAAGTTGAAGCCATAATTGTTCAGGCATACGATACAAGCAGTACAGATAAGTGCGGTTGAACCGCCTACCGAAATATCAATACTTCCTGTTATCATAACAATCGAAAGTCCACAGGCAATAACAATTAGCGCTGCATTCTCATTGAAGAGGTTGAAAAACATCTGAATCTTACTGAACCCCTTATCTCCAAGGAAAACAATGGCCAGTGCATAGATTACAATAAACAGTGTAATTGTAATTGTGAGTAAAAATGTAGTATCGGTCAATGGCTCTCTTCGATTCGGTTTGTTGCGTACAACTCCTGCCCCGCCATTATCTTGTGTCTTATTCATGAATAACATTCTAGCCACGCTCCTTTCCGTTACCTGCAGTCAGCCTGGATAGTGAGACCTTATTGGCAAAGAAGCTTTTGACAATCGGTGTCTGGATGGCTACAAGTAAAATGATGATCGCGGCTTTGAAAACCGGAACGGCATTGGTATTGACATTCAGTGTAGTTAACATAGAAGTCAAAGTCTGGATGGTGTAAGCTCCAATAATTGAGCCCGTCATATTGAATTTGCCACCCCCAAGTGAATTGCCGCCAAGAGCCACCGCCAAGATAACATCCATTTCAATACTGGGCACAATGGTGTATGGATTTACCGTCTGCACCCTGCTTGACTGAACAAAGCCGGCGATACCGACGCAAAGACCAAGTATAACAAAGGTTAAAAACTTGATTAGTGCGGGGTTAAGACCATTCAGACTTGAGGATTTATCATTGATACCCACCGCTCGGGTATACAGACCCAGATTCGTTTTTGACAATGCAAGGGCGGTTATCCCAACCACTGCTATCGTAATTAGTATAGGTGTCGGTATTGGAAATCCCGGAATAAAGTTACCGTAATATCCAAAGGCAGCCGCCGCTTTTGGTTTAAGACCTCCCATTGCCATTGAACCAATCGACCGGCCTGCCGTAAAAAGGATGAGTGTTGCTACCATTGGCTGTATGTTGAATTTTGAAACCAGAATACCGTTGAAGGCCCCACAAGCCATACCGGCAAGACAACCAAGTAAGAGCGCTACGATGATCGGCGCTTTCAATTCAGTTGGCTGAGTTTCGTTACCACACAGGACACGCATAATCACTCCGCCTACAATCGCGATGGTTGCACCCACGCTGATATCTTGCCCTCTGGAAGATGCCGTAACAAGGGTCATTCCAATCGCAAGAATTACAAGCTCCGTCGCGTTGTTTAAAATATTGATTAAATTTCCGATCAAGACAGGGTTCCCTGTGCTATCCCTGCCCAAGCTGATCTTCAGAAAGCCCGGATTGATAAACACATTGATTAATAACAGTAAAGCTAGAAATACAATGGGGATAAACAATCTGTGCTTGATAAATGCTTTCAAAACCGACGTTTGATGGCCGGTATCAAGTTTGTTATTGTTTTTGGACATTTTGACTTACTCCCCCCGCAATCGTATACATTATTTTATCCTGTGTCATATCCTCACCCTTTAATTCTCCAACCACATACAAATCTCGCATAACAATCAGTCTGGAGCAGGTACGCAGCATCTCCTCAATCTCAGAAGAGATAAAGGTGATACTCATACCCTCGGAAGCAAGCTTTAACACCAGCTTCTGAATTTCCACCTTCGTACCGATGTCAATACCACGGGTCGGTTCGTCGAGAATTAGATATTCGGGATGAGTAAGCAGCCAACGGGCAAGAATTACCTTTTGCTGATTCCCTCCGGACAACGAGCTGATCGGGGTATCCGCCGATGCGGTTTTTATGCCAAGAAGACTGATATATTCCTCAGCAAAGGCTTGTGCCTGAGCTTTCGTGAATGGTTTGAAGAATCCCCTCATGACCTGTAAGGCAAAAATGATATTCTCGCGAACTGACAAATCGCCTATAATACCATCCCTCTTTCGATCCTCAGAAAGATATCCAATTCCCTTCTTCATGGCTTTGATTGGAGATTTTATAGTAACGTTCTCTCCTTTGATCTTTAACTTCCCTTTCACTACCTTATCGGCGCCGTAAATTGCCCGCACACATTCACTTCTGCCAGAACCGAGCAATCCGGCGAAGCCTGTGACCTCTCCCTTATAGGCTCTGAAATTGAAAGGTTTAATTCCCGAGGTACTGGAAAGTTCTTCTGTCTCGATAATCATTTGCTCGGTGCCATCGCTACCAGGTTGTGTTTCGTTATGTATCTCAGCCAAATCACCAAGCTCCTTGCCCATCATTTTGGCAACCAGATCAACTCTCGGCAGATCCTTGATTTGATATTCTCCGACCAGCTCTCCTCCGCGCAAAACTGTAATTTTATCGCATACTGCATAAACCTGCTCAAGAAAATGGGTAACAAAGATAATACCTACCCCTCTACCCTTCAGTTCACGCATTAGAGCAAACAGCTTCACTACCTCCTGTTCATCAAGTGAAGAAGTAGGCTCGTCAAGGATTAACACCTTACAGTCCATATCAACGGCTCGGGCAATTGCAACCATCTGCTGAACCGCTATGGAACAATTGGACAATTGAACGGTTGGCTTTACCGGAATCCCGAGACCCTTCAGTATACTTTCTGCTCTGCTGTTACTCTTCTTCCAATCAAACAATATCTCATTGGTTCTGCCTATAAATAGATTTTCGGCAACCGTCAGATTCGGGCACAAGGTGATTTCCTGATACACCGTACTTATTCCTAACTTTTGAGCATCTTGTGGTGACTTAATATGTACCGGCTTATCCGTTCCTTTGATATAGATTTCTCCGGAATCCTTCGTGTAGAC
>JAGFXQ010000255.1 GCA_017861355.1 Bacillota bacterium | reverse complement strand
ACCTATCCCAAGAAAATAATAGGAAATGGAGCTCTTCCGATCCGATTTTGGTTTGTAAACACCGGCAGTGCTCCCTGCTATAAAGAATTTCAGTTAAAGATACGATTAGAGTCTAAGAGCGCACACTACGAATTCCTACTACATATAGATCAAAGCTCATGGAAGATAGATGACATTACTCATAATGAAATCCTTCCATTACCCGAACTACAGGAAGGGTCCTACCTTTTATCAATAGGAATGTTCTTTTCGGATGGAACACCGATCCATTTGGATGTTAAAGCAAACGAGAATCTGGGTTATTACGAACTAGGAACAATTGAAGTAGATAATTGCATGACAGATGATTTGCTTCATGCATGGGATGATTTTTATCCGGAGGGTTACTATCCGTTGGAAGATCCGAAGGCACCGAATGAAACAGTTACATAAATGCCTATTTCCTAGTGACTACCTATACTAACACAAGTTAAGGAAAAGAATAGATATGTTGAAAAAAATCCGTAATAGGATAAACCGGTTATATTTTTACAGTCAGGATTTATCGGAGCGGGATTATCAACAAAGCAGATTAAGGCTTATATTTTCAGGTCCGACAGCGAGTATGATTAATATATTGACTGCAGGTTCCTTCTTTATAGGATATTTGGTTTATCTGGGAGCTGGCGAACAGTATTGCGCAATTATTGGTGCCATTCCGCAGCTGGGTAGCATCCTGATGATGTTTTCCCCTTACCTGTTTGAACGGCTGAAACACAGAAAACTATTGATTTGCCTCAGCTGCTTTTTATTCCGCTTCTCGGTCAGTTCTGTAATCTTTATTCCATACCTGATCAGCGGGAGAGCTCACAGACTTACTGCAATCATGATTTTATATACCTTTGGGTTTTTAGCCGCCGGCTTTGTAACACCGGGACTGAGTCATTGGACCCTAAGTGTTGCTCCTGAGAAAAACAGGGGAAGATTTCTGGCTGTGAAAGATATTGCCTCAATGTCATGCATATCGATTGTTTCAATTATTACCGGGCGTATGCTTGATTACTTTAAAGTCGCGAATAAGTCGATGATTGGCTTTTCCATCATGTTTGGTACCGCACTGCTATTATCGAGTATTGATTTTATTCTACTTTCTCATATTGAGGAACCTCTCATTCAAAGAGAGCCTGTAAAGTTATCACTATGGCAATTGATTAAGACGCCTCTACTCGATACGAAGTACAATAAAATGATATTGTTTTTGGTTATTTGGAGCTTTGCGGTGCAGTTCTCGATATCTTTTATACCGATTTTTATGCTGTCTTCATTAAAGCTGAGTTATACCTTTATATCCTCCATATCGGTAGCAGGTAATGTTCTGGGAATGATCACTACTTACCTTTGGGGGCATCTGGCAGATCGGACCTCGTGGGTTCATTTGCTGAAAATTAATGGTTTCATCATCGCTCTATGCTATCTTGGGTGGTCCTTTGTTACACCGGGCAATGCGATGATACTGGTTTTAATTCTCCAAATAGCAATGACTTGTTGTAACGGCGCTTTTATGATGGCTTCGGCTAATCTTCAGTTTAACCTGTCACCCGTCACCGGGAAGACAGCCTATCTGGGGGTTACATCAGCCGTATCCTATGTCATCAGTTTTCTTGGGGCTATCCTAGGTTCAACACTTTATCGGAGTCTTAAAGAAGTTAAAATAAATTTATTACAACATTACGTTTCAAATATTCAGGTTTTATTTCTTATTACGGGCATTATGCTTATGACCGCGTTATTGGTCATTTACAAATACATCAAGAGATCTATTATAAAATAGAAATGCAGGAGGATACAATATTGAAGTTAGCATTAGTGGGTGCGGGGCAAAGAGGAATGATATACTCCGAATATGCTTACAATACAAAAAAAGTGGAAATTGTGGCTGTAGTGGAGACGGATGATCAAAGAAGAGCAACTGCTGCAAAGAAATTCAACATTCCGTCACGGATGCAATTTGCATCAGTAGAAGATTTCTATCAGAACGGAAAAATTGCAGATGCTGTCATAATAGCTAGTATGGATAAGGATCATTATAAACAGGCGATGGCTGCCCTTGATTTGGAATATGATATTCTTCTCGAAAAGCCCATTTCTCCCGATCCGAAGGAATGCTTGGAAATCCAGGAAAAAGCAGATAAGAAAGGCTGTAAAGTCATCGTATGCCATGTGCTCAGATACACCAATTTTTTTGCAACCATTAAGGAGATTATAGACAGCAGGGAGTTAGGCAAAGTGATTACCATCCAGCATAATGAGAACATTGGTAATTTCCACATTGCTCATTCCTTTGTAAGGGGAAACTGGAGAAGAAGTGATTTATCAAGCCCGTTGATTATGCAAAAGTCCTGTCATGACATGGATATCCTAACTTGGCTGGCTGGTAGTGAAGCCAGGAGGATTACCTCTTTCGGAAGCTTAAGCTACTTTAAAGAAGAGAAGGCTCCCGCGAACAGCACTGACCGATGCTTAACCTGTAAAGCGGCAGAGGATTGCCGATTCGATGCGTTGAAAGCATATATGCCTGTCATCGGAAGCTGGCCAGCGGTTGCAATTACCGCGGATCAGACGGAAGAAGGAATAAGAAAAGCACTGATGGAGGGTCCTTACGGAAAATGCGTATATCGCTGTGATAATGATGTATGCGACAACCAGGTGGTACTGATTGAATTTAAAAATAATGTAACTGTGAGCTTCAATCTGAGTGGATTTACGAATAAAATGAGCCGTACGATTAAGGTAATGTGCGAAAATGGAGAAATTCGTGGGGATGACAGTCTAAACCAGATCGAGGTTACAAGGTTTGCCTCCAATGGAGTGGATGGGTTCGAACAGAGAGTAATTCATACCGGTTCCGTGCAAGGAGGACATGGCGGTGGTGATGTAGCATTAATGGATGATTTTCTACAGCTGATAGAAACCCATAGTAATAGCAGCAGATCTTCCATCACCCAGTCTGTGGAAAGCCATGTCATGGCTTTCGCAGCAGAACAATCCAGAATTACCGGTAAGGTAATCGATATGGATGAGTTTAAGGAAGAGTTACGTAACTTTTAAATAATCGGAGAAGAGTGGTGGAAAGTTATGAAAACGAAGAAAATTCAAAATGAAACGCCAATAGCCAGCCGGGATAGGAAAAAAGAATTCTTAAGAGAAATGAAGAAAAACAAAGGTCTATACCTTATGTGCTTACCGGCGTTAGTAGTACTCGTTATGTTCTGTTACATCCCCTTTGCCGGAACCTGGATGGCATTTACAGATTTTAATGTGGTTGACGGTATCTTTGGAAGCAAGTTTGTAGGGTTGGATAATTTTAAATACTTCTTTTTTACGAGTAGCATGGGCTGGAGAGTGACCTACAATACCCTGTTTATTAACTTTTTTGGAATTATTTTAGGATTAATCGTACCGATTAGTATTGCAATCTTCTTTAATGAGATCAGGAGTAAGGTATTTAAGAAATTAGCGCAGAGCTTCATGTTTTTTCCTTATTTCCTTTCCTGGGTAGTTGTCGGCGCAATTATCTATGGATTATTCTCTAGTGATGTCGGAGTGGTCAACCATTTGCTTCAATCCTTAGGGATGGAACCTGTGAAGTGGTATGCGGAGCCAAAATACTGGAAGGCCATCATCATATTCTCCAGTATGTGGAAGTGGAGCGGTTACAGTTCCATTATCTATATGGCGGCCATGGCAAACTTTGACGGCTCATTGTATGAGGCTGCAGAGGTAGACGGAGCAAATAAGTTCCAGAGAATTTTTAGACTCACCCTCCCGATGCTGAAACCAACTGCAATTGTACTTACCTTAATGAGCATAGGCAGAATCTTCTACGGCGATTTTGGTATGATCTACGGTATTGTCGGAAACAATCCGGTGCTAATTGATGCAGTAACAGTTATTGATACTTATGTTTATCAAACGATGAGGACCTTAGGCTTTTCCTATGCAACCGCAATTGGTCTGTTCCAGTCGATCATGGGCTTGATTTTAGTTACCATAGCCAATCGGCTGGCGAAAAAATACAATGAAGGGGAGGGATTGTTTTAATGAGAAAGAGCAGATTGTTCAGCGATCGCATCGTTACCTCTCTCGCACATGCATTTATCGGGTTATTCGGGCTCTTATGTCTGTATCCACTGGTATTAACCTTAAGCGTCTCTCTCTCCTCTGAGAGTGAAATTGTTAGGCATGGCTATTCCGCCCTACCACAGATGGCTACCTTTAATACCTATATCTATATCTTTGCGAATAGTGGTATGAAGATATTAAAATCTTATGGTATAACAATTTTTATCACTGCGGTAGGTACAATGGGTGCAATGCTTATCACCAGTATGATAGCGTTCGCCTTATCCATTCAAAGCTTAAAATATCGTAATATCATTGCTTTTATATGTAATTTTACGATTGTATTTTCCGCAGGCTTAATTCCCTGGTATGTGGTATGCGTTAATTTCTATGGGTTAAAGAATAACATTTTGGCATTAATACTTCCGTCAATTTTTAGCGTTTGGAACATGTTTTTGATGAGAACTTATTTCTCCAGCATCTCTCCCTCTTTATACGAAGCGGCAAAGATTGATGGAGCAACCTATCTTCGAATCTATTGGAAGATTGCAATTCCGTTAAGTAAAACAGCAGTATTAACCGTTGGCCTTATGTACGCATTACAATACTGGAATGACTGGTGGAATGCGTTGATCTTTATCAATAACAAGGATTTATTCCCGTTGCAATATTACTTGTACACAATTCTTTCGAATGTAAATGCAATCAGTTCAGGGCGTATTCCCTCCGGGGCTGCAGCAGGAATCTCATTACCTTCGGAAACCGTGAAAATGGCAGTAACGGTAATTACCATCGGACCGATTATCTTCTTGTACCCAATGGTACAAAGATACTTCGTGCAGGGTATCATGACAGGCGCAGTCAAAGAATAAGTGACTTTCGCTTTGGAACAGTTGGTAGGCCGTGATATACGGCTTAATATAAAACCAAAAAGGAGGATGTAGTATGAAAAAACTTATAATGCTTACAGTTGCTGTGATGATGGTAATTGGTCTACTGGGGGGGTGCAGTAAAAAAGATGGGTCAAAAGATACCATAACAATATTATATCCCGGTGATGAAAGCGAAAGAATGTCAGAATTCATGTCCAACGAGTTCGCAGAGAAGCTGAAGGCGGATATCGGGCTTAAAGTGGAAATGGTCTATGTACCTTGGGATCAGTACTGGGAGCAGAAGGACATCATGTTGGCGGCTCAGGAACCGATTGATCTTTATTGGGACGGTTTGCCGGATTTAGCGACTATGGTTAATAAAAAGCAAACTTCTGTACTGAATGATTTAATTGATAAGTATGGTCAGGATATGCTGAAGGTTCT
>JAGFXQ010000254.1 GCA_017861355.1 Bacillota bacterium | reverse complement strand
TGATTATTAATGGTTAAGGTATAGTTCTCACCCTGGACAAGCTTGGGTGAGCTGATTACGATGGATTGATATTGCTTATTCGGAGTGAAGCTTACAACCTCATTACCATCTTCATCGGCCAAGGTTAATGTGGAACCTGCAGCAACCGCGGAGTCCATGTTGTAGAGAATAGCGCATTGAGTTGAGGTTTCTCCGAAGCTCTGGGACATTCCGGCACTTCCCACCACAATCACAGTGCCGCCGGTAATCTCTGCAACACCATTATAATCGAGACTTCCGTTATTATTCTCCGTAGGGCCGTTCACATTGATAGTCCCGCCTGAGACATAAAGAGAACCATTCGAATCAATTCCGTCTCCTTGAGCATTTACAATAATCGTACCTCCCGAGATCCGGATATAGCAATTCTCATCCACTTCAAATTGTCCTCCACCAGCTCCACCAAAGTTACCCTGTCCCTTATCATCCGGCAGAAAACCTCCCTGTGGTGCTTCTCCTGCCGGAGCCTGACCTCGTTTCATTCCCCCTGGACCTCTGGTAATTGTAGTATCGTCACCTGTGTCCGGCGAAGTCACAGTTGCACTGCTTGCAATCGGGTCATCTGTTGCAGTTGCTATTATGATATCATCGGTACTTGATGTATTTGTACCTGATGTATTTGTACCTGATGTATTTGTACTCGATGTATTTGTACTCGATGTATTCGTACTCATCGAACTTATCACCTGAGAAGTATCCGTAGTCGTGGAACTGCTGCTTGCACTTGCTGCGTTCAATCCATCGTCTGTTGCATTGATTACAATGGTTCCATCCTCTATAATAATAACCGTTCCTTCGATTCCTTCCTTACAATTCGTGATGTTAATCGTTCCTCCGCTGATATATACATATCCCTTCGTGGAATCCTCACTGTTCTTAGATTGTATGCCATTGCCTGTTGTGGTATTCAAGGTAAAGGATCCATCTTTGATTTTAACGCAGTCCTTGCCATTCAATGCATCCTTCACTGCAGAGATCTCATAGGTTCCTCCGGTGATGATCAGATCATCCTTCGATACAATACCCTGTTTGTAACTTCCCTGGATACTTAAGGTACCGGAGCCATTCAGCGTTAGGTCTGCTTTGGAGTATATCACCCCATCTACATTGTTATCATCGGTCTGCACATATTCTGATCCGTCAGTTAAGCTGTTCTTGGTTCCCTCCGCCAGAGTGATAAAGACTTTATCCGCGTTCTTAATATAGATCGGAGCATTGGACTGACAGTTGATGGATACTCCATTGAGAATGAGTTGTATTTTATCCTTGTCTCCGGCATCAATGATGATCTGACCGTCATCAAGTGAACCTGCCACAATATAACTGCCTTCCTTTGTGATGGTAAGCACCTTGCCTTCTGCGGTTGCTCCCTCGCCGGATACCTGAATACTACTGCCATCAAGTACTATACTCGTTGCTGAGGCAGCTTCATAGCCTACTTCGATATCTCTTGCTGTAAATTCTGTATCTACGACCACCTCGGAGGAGCTCAAGGTAGTGGTTGTGCCCGAAGTGGATTGAGTTGAATCGGCAGTATCCGTAGTATCTTGCGTACCAGAGGTACCGATATTATCTGTGGCTGTGACATCTGAAGAAGCTGCGCTCGTCTGCGCCCTCTGTGTAGCAGTCGTGCAACCTGTCATTATGGTTACTGCTATTAATGTTATTGATAATATTTTAATCATTCTTATCTTCATTTAAATTCCTCACTTTCTTTGTTAAAGTTCATCGCTGCCAAAGGCAACTCGACCACAGGCAATTTCCAGATTACCGTTCCTGCAGCGTAAATCATCGATCAATTGCTTTTCCTGTTCCGGGTTCTTTAGCTTAATTCTATATTCCAGTTTATACAAGCTCCCCATATTTGAGGTTTTCGCTTTGATTAGCTCGCTCTTGCTCGTATACTTTTGAAATAAATCATCAAAAATCTCCATATAATCCAAGCCTTCCGGGATTGTAATCTTTAATTCCTTTTCCTTCTGTCTGGGTTCACCAAAGCCAGTTATACTATAGACCACACTGGCACCACCAATGATCAGAACAAATAGAAAGGCAGCAGCAATATAGCCGGTACCGGTAGCAAGACCAACTGCCATCGCTAAGAAGATACTGTTGATTTCCTTTGCATTTCCGGGAACGGAACGGAAACGGATCAGACTAAAAGCTCCCATTACCGCAATTCCGGTGCCCAGATTGCCATTTACCAGCATAATTACCATCTGAACGATAGCAGGAAGTAACGCTATAGTGATGACAAAGCCTTTACTACTATGATTAAAATAACTATGGACCCAGGCAAGTAATGCGCCTAAGACCAACGAACATAGAATACAGATCAAGAAAATATCAATTGTAAGGGTATCAGATAAAATAGAACTAAGCATACAATATTTCTCCTTTATTTATCTCATATTTTGTATTCTCAAGAGATGCTTGATAACCTTTTCCGTATTTCGAGAAGGATATCGGATAAATCTCTAACACATCGAGAAGATGAGCCAGCCAGACCGGCATTACCTTCGGAATCTTGATTTCCATCAGACGTTCCCCCTCTTCCAGAATGGGGGTTCCCCAGGAACCATACTCCAGCCAAAGATCCTTCTCTCTCCAAAAAATATCCCGGTCAAAGGTAATTCGAAGGTTATTCTGTTCCAGATCGTAAAGTGCAGTTCTTTGGTAAGATATATACATAGAAGGTTCGACTTCCTGATAAAACTGCAGGAACCAATCTATTTCCTTCGTTATCTGGGTAGGTTTCTCCGCAGGCTTTCGGTAATAAAGATATTGCTCCGCCTCGGTTAGTTCCATCTTCACCCTTCTTTTGTAGACGATACCCTTGTACTTCTTCTTCAACTCCACATAAGCCGGGTCACCCTCACTTGGTGTTCCGTAACTTCGAAGCCGGAGTTTCTCTTTATAGATCGGTTTTTCTACCGAATTGCGAATCAGTAGATGGTTCGGTGTATCAAAGTAAATATTACATATCGTTGTCTCTCCATAATTATCTACCATGAACTTATCCTTGAGACAATGATTAAGCAGTACATATTTTTCCTCATTTACGATATACTTTTTCTCATATCGTTGAAAGGTTCCTTCTGTCTGTCCCATGTTCTCCTCCTTTTATATTTTGTACAACGATTTGTATTGCTTGTGTTCTATGTACCTATTGTAAGGATACAACTTTAAATGAACTTAAAAGTGTACCTAAGATTAACCTTAAATTTAGTTACCTTGGAAGTAATAAAAAATAGATTTCCGGCTGCGAATGATAAAGGAATCGCAATTCATCTCTTCTGGTGGGAATAAAAGTGAAGCACAAAGAGAATCCCTTGGTAACTTTTACTTAACCAATGGATTCTCTTTGTATTTTTGCTCTTCATCATATTTATTCTTCTTTTTTTCTTAGCCCAAATCAGCTTCCTTTTTATCCGGTGGCCTCTCTATAGTGACACGATGAAACTAATCGATGTTCCATCCTCACTTTGAGCAGATATCTTCCCATGATGCGCTTCCGCGATCGACTTCGCGATGGATAATCCGATTCCGTAGCCTCCGGTTTCTCTGGATCTTGATTCATCCTCCCGGTAGAAGCGATCAAATAAGCGGTCCAGATTCTTACCTTCAATATAATCAACCGTATTGGTTACTACAAGCTTTGTTCCCTTCTTACCCGCGGATAAACTAACCTCGATTTCTCCTCTTTCATTTGAATATTTCATTGCATTATCCATTAAGGTTGAGACCAGTTGCTCGATACAACCTTCATCTCCCTGAAGCGTAAGATCCGGTTGGATGGCCAGACTGAGCTTTTTGTTCTGACTCTCCGCCATTGCTGAAAATGAGGTCGCTATTCTGTCTACACAGCCACTGAGATCAAACTCCTGATATGCAATCTCGACGTTTCCTTCCTCAATCTTTGACAGAGTCAACAGGTTCTTCACCAATTTATCCAGTCGCATTGTCTGGTTACGTATGCTGGTAATCCATTCGCTGTCTCCGTTCGTCAGTTCCAATACATCCGCATTTGCTGAGATGATTGCAAGCGGTGTTTTGATCTCATGTCCGGCATCCGTGATAAACTGCTTTTGCTTCTCCATATTCTGAAGGATTGGATTGATTGCTCTTTTTGAGAATACAGAGACTAAGATAAATACCAACAAAAGTGTTCCAAGGGCCGTAACAACTGAAGTTAATAGAAAATACATTGCCGTCTGCAGCTCTCGTCTGCAATCCATAAAAATAACAAGTGAACCGTTATCGGTATCGACTACTTTATACTTGTAAATCCCCTGATAACCATCCGTTTTTCCGGAATCCAAGACTGAATTCACATAGCCCAAGGCATCGTCTGATGTAATCGCCGAGATATGGCTGGTATCAATCCTCATCGCGGTTCCTTCACCATTCAGCTCTATCATAAAATATCTGGTCTGAAACTTGGTCTCCTCATTCATTACAAAACCGGTCCGCGGTTCCTTCGGCGGCAGCTTATCTTTCTTAAAATCCGGAAATTTTCCTTGATTCTCTGACAAAAGCTTAAGCGTTCCTTCTGCCATCTGATCCGTCCGGTAGAAGTTAATGATATTGATGGTTCCAACCAGTAAGATCATAACCAGAAGTAAAGACGCCATGGTTATCATGATGAATTTTCGTTTTAATTTATTAATCATTCATTTTCCTCCAGCGTATATCCGACACCACGAACTGCCTTGAGTTTAACCGTGGCATTCATCGTTTCCAGTTTCTTTCTGAGATAAGAGATATAGACCCACACCACATTAATCTCTGCTTCGGCATCATAGCCCCAGATCCGTTCCATGAACTGCTCTGTCGAAATTAACCTCTTGGGATTCGTCATCAACAGTTCCAGCATCTGGAATTCCTTATTACTAAGTCGAAGTGACGACTCACCGTTCGACAATTCATAATTTTCTTTATTTAATATGAGGTTACCCAGGGTTATTTGATTTGGTGTAAATTCCGCTTTTCGGCGTGTCATAGCGCGTACTCTGGCAAGTAGCTCACCCATTGCAAAGGGTTTACTTAGATAATCATCCGCCCCCAGATCCAGACCCTTAATCCGATCTTCTATCTGAGATTTCGCGGTTAGCATTAAGATTGGGATATGGATGCCTTGTGCACGTAGCTTTTCTAGTGAGCTTCGGCATCATAATATCCAGTATAATCACATCATAATTCTGAGATTTACCGTAATCTAGCGCATCCGCTCCATCATAGACAGCATCAACAGAATAATTATTATGTTTTAAGATTGCAACCAGGGCGCTGGACATTTCCTTCTCATCTTCCGCTAGTAATATACGCATCTTCGTTTCCTCCAACTACTCAATGTCGAAATATCAAATATCATATGAGTAGAATCAAGTTAGTGATATTATTCCGAATAATTATTATGATAAAGCATCAACTTTAAATGTACTTAAAAGACCCTTCAAAATCTGCTTAAGCGATTGTCTTAATGCGGATTTTGAAGAGTCTATCAATTACGAACTTGTCTATTATGGATTTAACTATTTTGGATTTAACTATTTTGGATTTAACTGTTTTGGATTTAACTGTTTTAGATTTAACTGTTTTGGATTTAACTGTTTTGAACTTATCTATTATAGAATTAACTGTTTTGAACTCACCGACTTAGAACTTATCGGTTTCAGTCCTTTCGTTTTAATCCAATCCTTAATTTGACCTCGACTTATCATTAATATTTGGTCACTTTTATTTGTGATATCCTCGCCGTTCAATTACTACATACACGATCGAGGTCAGTAACGATGACAAACAAAATATAATAAGCAGTAATTTTGACAAATTAGAATCAATAAAATTCATCCTTGGATTAATCTGATCCAGTATCCATAGAACAACAAACATTACCGATAATATTATGGTAATATGGGGCAGTATTCGAATTATTCTCTTCATAGGCTATTCTCCCAGATAAATGATATCACTGATTGTTCTTCCGCCTTGCGCCGGTTGGTTCACATAGCTTCCATCGTACACCATCGCTGCCGATTTACCGCCATCCAGATTATAGGCCGCCTGACTTCCTTCATTCACCATAATCTGTGCCAGTTCACTTAAGCTGACTCCTCTGGAATACCCCTCATCACGACCGTCTACGATGACAAACACATAATGTCCGGGCTCGATGTAACCGATGGCACATCTGGGATTGGTGCTATTCAGATATTTAGTTGTATTAAAAGTGTCCAGAATATGTCCCTCTCCATCCAACAGTTCCGGTCCGAAGGTCCATGCTTGCCATGCACCCTGATCAATTACCTCCTCGAGATTGAAATCCTCCGGTGAATAGGTCTTCATCGTACCATCGGTAAATAATACACAGATATCTGCGTCATTCATGACAGATCGATATAGGATACCGTTACGTATAACAATACCGGTCTCACCATTTCCATAGAAGTCGCCGGAAATGGCAAGAAGCGCATCATTCTCCTCCGCCATAGTGGCGGTTGCTGTCCTTATGTTCTTACCATATTCACCCTTTGCAAATGCAGCTTTCAAGTAGCTTACATTGGTCACATAGACGTCGGAAGCATAGTAAGTAATCTTGTCTCTGCCGCTCCCCAATTCAACTTTATTGGTTATGAATTGTACCTTGTCGCCTTGGTAACTGTTCACCTCCGTAACGATCTCATCTATAACACTCAGGTTTCCACCCAAGGGATTCGAAGCAATCTCCATCGTTCCGGTATTACCATAATTGATTCGTCCTGAATCATTTCCCTTCGACAGTGAGGTACTATCCTTATTTGCAGACGACAAGTTATCCGTATCGGATGGCGCCAAGGATGGCTTCGCTTCTGCTTTCGGATTGCCGGGTAATACAAAGTTATTCTCCTCCCCAGTTACCGCCGTCGCAACAATCTGCTCATCGCTATTGGATATCTGTCTGGGTATTACATAATGATATATCAGGAATATCCCAAGAAAGAGTGCCGTCAGCCCAATATCTATCACAATCATCTTCCAGACCGGCATTCGCCTATCAGTCAGAATGTCCTTATGATCCATATTACTATTGTGGAGATTATTCATGTAGTTCCCTTTCCACTTCTGTAATTATATTCCTACTTTAATCCTATTCTAAGTATACTACAAATCCCTACAGAAACCACATATAAATTGCGAAGTTTCCATAGGGAAATTGCGATGTTTCTATAAGGAAATTGCGATGTTTCTATAAGGAAATTGCGATGTTTCTATAAGGAAATTGCGAAGTTTCTATAGAGAAATAGTGAATTTTCTATACGGAAATTGCAAAGTGTCTATAGGGATTTTACTAATTCTATATTGAGATGATGCTAATTATTATACCAAATCTGCAGGATAGATGTAAATTGATAACGGAAACCAGGTAGAAAGGAATTGCGTTGCATGATTACGCTTCGGACAATAACTATGGAAGATGAATTCCATTGCTTCCGCGTGAGTAAGCACATAATCCGCCGGTAGATCCGTCGCTGTCACGCTAATCTCCTGATTCTTTACACTGATATGAATACGCTCCTCTGCCCTCTTACCATGAATAAGTAAAGTTACTTCTCCATCCATCAGAGAATCGGTCATTGCTTTCATCTGAAGGAAAGCCTCCACTACCTTTTGATAGTGAAATACCGAGAAGTTCTCCCCAACCTGTATTGAAACATTCTCTGCAAGTTCTGTCATTGCATCAATATAGGTTCTTTGGAACTCTGGGAATTCGAAGTTAACCCCTTCTTTTTTCTCCTTAACTACAAAGGCTGCTACCGTTTCTCTTATCTTCTCCGGGTGTACCAGTAGGAACTCTTTCACCGTAGAATTATCATACATTACCAGATACCCGGCAAATTCCTTCTTCTCAAGGACAGCATATACTACCGGTTGCCAAGTCATCAATATATCAAAGGTCTTCTCTCTATTACGAATATAGTGAAGGGTCTGCTTCTCCTGAAGCTCTGCAATCTTACTTAAGATATCACTATCCTGTTCTGTGACCTTAATGAATTCATAATCCAAAGCAGCATCTCCATACTTTGAATGCTTCACATTACTTTCATCCAGCCACAAACTATATTTTCTTCCTGCAATCTCATAGGAGAAATAAGAATATCGATTCCTTCTTCCGGTTAGTAGGGTGAAATCCACATCCTCCTTGAGCATATCCTCGACTGCCATATTCATCAGTTTCTTCATATAACCTTTGGATCTGCTATAAGGATTCACTGCTACATTTCCGATGCCATAGTAACTAAGATTCGTACCACATACTGATAATTGGCCCGGGAACGAACCAACCGCTGCAACGATTCGGCCATTCTCTAAGGTCACATAATTTGATTCGCACGGATGATATTCCTTTTTATATAGTTTGGGAAGAACTCGATAGAAATCATTATCTTTTCCATTCATATGGAATACATAATTCACAAAGTCGATGAACTCCTCCTGCATCGAATCATTACCCTTTAAATGCTCAACCTTTAACTCGTTCATAACATCCTCCAACACATAATAATAATTGATAAAAACAAATGCCGAATAACCTCACTCCTACCTTTTATTCTATCATTTATAATTTGTTTGGTAAATATAGATAATGTTGTTTTAATTGGATTCAAATTGTGATTCATGTTTTTGGAAGAAATCCACCCTAGGCTCAAGGTATTTCAATTGATGTGTCTCAAGATTTTCAATCAGTTCGGGAAGTGTATCAAAGATATATTCCCATTTCCATAGCTTCTCATCCAAGCCAAGATACTCCCGAATCATCTCACAGCTATTTGGTGTAATCGGATGCAATAAGCTGGCTATGGTACGAACTGCATGAAGGGTATCAAGAAGGACCTGTCTACGAAGGTCATCGTCCTCCTTGGTCTCCGCAATTCGTATATTATTTACCCAGTACTTGTTCATATTTCTTATATAACTGTCAAGAAGCTCGGTAACACGGTGAAACTCATGATTATACATGTGATGTTCGTAGGTGAGTACCGCCTTCACTGCTTCTGCGCGAATCTCCTCACTTACACTGCCTCCCGGAATTCTCGAAGCATAATACTTCTGTGCAGTATAGAAACAGGAACGCACCAGCCGGTTATATACATTCGTCAGAAGATTCCCTTCCTTTAATACATTATCCTGACCCTCTTTGATCGGCAAATATCTCTGTGGCATAAAGCTGACACTCTTCGTATCCAGACCAAGGCTTAAGAAATGCATTCTTAACTGATCCGGTGTATAATAATCCAACAGCTCCTTCGCCATGGGAGGCTTGATCTCGGAGCTTGAACTAGCCTTCTTATCCATGAACAAGACATGATTATTTGCGATTAGATGGGGAAGCATCAGATCTCCCTCCGTCGGCATAATTGATGGCTGATTTGACTGTAATGCCATGAACATAGCCATCTCGGCAAGCCCATAGAAATAGATATTGTCTTCTCCGATGAACTGATATACCTTAGCTTCCTTCGAACACCACCATCGTTTCCATTCTTCATCCGTCTTATGAATGCTTTCCAGATAGGTTCTGGTAAATGAGATCGGAGCCCATAACGACTCAGGCCATACCCAGAAGGTCAGATTCTCAACTCCATCCTTCTTTGGAACCTTAACACCCCATTCGATATTTCCGGAAAGTCGGAAGGGTACCAGGGTCTTGCCGGTACGATAGTAGATACTGTGATCACTGAGAATACTCTCTGCTCGCTCCCTATCACTCAAGGTATCAAATTCTATTGTAAACGATGCCTTATTCTGTTCATCGATTAGCCTATGCTTCGGTAAGCACTCTTTGATTGTCTCCAGACGCTCCAGTTGATTCCTTTTTATATAGATTAAGGGCTTCTTCAAGAATTCCTCCATGGCACTGAGCTGATATTTCCTTGAATTTGTATTCTTTCGAAGATAATCGATATAATCCGACAAGAGTATCTGAAAGTCTTCCAGCTGAAAATACCAATTGGTCACCTGGATTACCTCCGGCGTCTTTCCAGACAAAGTACTCTTGGGATTCAGGAGTTCACTCGGCATATATTGATGTCCTAACGAACACTCATCTGCATAACCCTTGTCAGAGGCGCACCCCTGGATGGGACATTGTCCAATGACCTGTCG
>JAGFXQ010000253.1 GCA_017861355.1 Bacillota bacterium | reverse complement strand
ATTAACTCCTTGCGGGCAGATGTGGAACGGAAGATACGAGTTACCATGAGCAATGGGGAACAACTGATCATATCAAGACAGTACGCAGACTATGTGAAGGAAAGATTGGGGGTAAGGTAGATGGAACAACGAAGAACAATATTTGATTATATCGCTCAGGTTTTTTGTATTTTTGGATTTACGATGGTTATTATGATGAGCTTCTCTATCGCCTTCGGTGAGAGTGGAAAAGATTATTCCATGCTTCTTGCCCTGGGGGAAAGAGGTGTCTCCTCGGTGGTGATGCTACAATTTCTCGCCTTATCTGTAATCAATGTGTTTTTACGATATCTGTTTATGACTGATCGTTTCATTAAAGACATGTCGTTCTTGAAACGCACAATATTCACCGTAATATCGATTCTGATTACAATTGTTGCGTTCATCATTCTGTTCGGATGGTTCCCGACGGATATGTGGCAACCCTGGGCCTTGTTTGTAGGGAGCTTTATTCTGTGCTTTACCATCGGAACCTTTGTCACAAGCGTTAGAAATAAAATGGAGAATAAGAAGCTGGCGGATGGTCTTGCCAGAATGAAGGAGCATTGGGGGATTGAAAATGGAACAGAAGAATAGGATTGTTACAGATCATATAGCGATGAGCTTTCAAGATAATGTAGTACTACAGGATATCAATGTGAAGATTGAAGAGGGGGAGATCTTTGGACTTCTGGGACCTTCCGGCGCTGGAAAGACAACGCTGATCAAGATTCTGACCGGGCAGCTGAAGCAAATCAGCGGTACGGCACAGGTTCTGGGTATGGATAATCGCTCTATCACCAGAGAAGGATATGCCAAGATAGGAATGGTGCTGGATAATACCGGGTTGTACGATCGATTGACCTGTTGGGATAACCTGGCTCTATTCACAGAGATCTATGGGATATCCAAGGATCGGATCAAGGTGGTTCTGAATAAGGTCGGCTTGGAGGATGCTACAAAACGCTCGGTGCATAAGCTCTCCAAGGGGATGAAGCAAAGGCTTGCACTGGCCAGGGCAATCATGCATGAGCCCGAGATATTATTTCTCGACGAACCCACCAGTGGACTGGATCCGGCGACGGCTTCTTATATCCATCAGCTGATTCTGGAGGAGAAGGGTAAGGGAACCGCCATCTTCCTGACGACTCATAATATGGAAGAGGCAACAAAGCTGTGTGACAACGTTGCTCTGCTGAACAAAGGGCAGATTGTAGAATACGGTTATCCGAAGAATATCTGTAGAAAGTATAATTTTCAGAATAAGATACAGCTCCTATTGAAGAATGGGGAGAGCCATACATTAACGAATGACTCCTCCTCGGCGGAGCTCATCGGAAATTATTTTAAGAATAATGCCGTGGAAAGTATCCATTCCTCGGAGCCGAATCTAGAGACGGTATTTATGGAGATTACGGGAAGGAGATTTGAATAGAGATGAGTATAAGAAAAACGATGGCGATATTCAAGAAGCAGATCAAGGATACTTTGAAGAATAGAACAGTGCTGATCCAATTTATCATGTTCCCTTTATTGACCATAATTATCAATAGTGCGATGCAGGTGGAAGGCATGCCGAAGAACTACTTTGTCGTATTGTTTGCCACAATGTACATCGGTATGGCGCCTCTGACCGGAATGGCGGCGATCATCTCCGAGGAGAAGGAAAAGAATACATTACGAGTACTGATGATGTCCAATGTAAGAGCTGGTGAGTATCTGATCGGTGTGGGAGCCTATATTTTCCTGCTGTGTATGCTGGGTGCGGTTGTATTTGGCATCGTAGGTGATTATCAAGGATCTGCAATGCTCCAATTTCTGTTCGTGATGAGCATCGGTATTCTGACCTCCCTATTGATTGGTGCAGCCATAGGTACCTGGAGTAAGAACCAGATGTCTGCAACCTCGATCACGATTCCGGTGATGATGATATTTTCCTTTCTACCCATGCTCGCGATGTTCAATGAGTCGATCGGTAAGGTGTCACGCCTCATCTATTCCCAACAGATTAATAATCTGATGAGTAATATCGGAGTCTTAGAATTGAGCTTTGAAAATGTGTTCGTTATTGCAGCGAATATGGCAGTGGTGATAGCACTCTTTGTTATTGCTTATCGAAGAAGTGGTCTTGCTTAGAATTGGAACGGAGGACAGTGAGAAAATTATACTTTGAATCATAAGTTCATTATGCTATAATTCATGACAATAGAAAGTTCGCGAAGCGTGCTTTCTATTGTATTTTCGCAATGTTACAAAGGAGGTTCTCATTCATGTCCCAGACAACAAAACGGGCGTTGGAAGCATCACTGAAAAATCTACTGCTGAAAAAGCCTTTGGATAAAATAACAATCAACGATATTGCAGAGGATTGTGGTATCAACCGTATGACCTTTTATTATCATTTCAAGGATATCTACGATCTGGTGGAGTGGTCCTGCGTGGAGGATGCGTCGAAGGCATTGGAGGGTAAGAAGACGTATGATACCTGGCAGCAGGGTTTTCTGCAGATCTTTGAATCAGTACTGACCAATAAGCCATTTATCATGAATGTATATCATTCGGTCAGCAGAGAGCAAGTAGAACTCTATCTCTACAAACTGACCTATAATCTGATGATCGGTGTTGTGGAAGAATCTGCTGCCGGTATGACAGTCAGGGAGGAAGATAAGAGGTTTATCGCAGATTTTTACAAGTTCGCCTATGTCGGTCTGATGCTGAACTGGATTGAGAATGGGATGAAGGATGATCCTCAGAAGATCATCGACCGTCTTGGGTTACTGGTTCATGGAAATATTGCCTCTGCTCTGAATAACTACCGCACCGATAAACATTAATCAAAATGACTGAAATGATAAAACTTTTTACAATTGAAGCGCTATGATGAAACTTTCATCATGGCGCTTTGTCTGTTTATTGTTCCGACCGTTTCGTTTTGCTAAAATCATGACATAATAAAAGCGTAGTGAATATGGACCAAGCTTGCTTGAGGCCATGCGATCGGAGCTGAAGATCATGAACAAGCATGATGTTCATGATATAATAAAAAGTACAAACGGAGGTAATGAGTTATGTATTATTCCAGTGGTAATTACGAAGCATTCGCACGTCCCCTGAAGCCGGAAGGTGTTGATCGCAAGTCTGCATATATTATAGGTTCCGGCCTGGGAGCATTGGCAGCAGCCTGCTTTCTGGTACGAGACGGTCAGATGAAGGGGAAACAGATTCACATCTTAGAGAAAGACCCAATTCCGGGCGGAGCTTGTGATGGCTATCAATATGATAATCTTGGTTATGTAATGCGTGGCGGACGTGAGATGGATAATCACTTCGAATGCATGTGGGATCTGTTCCGATCCATCCCTTCGATTGAGACAGAAGGAGTCAGTGTACTTGATGAATACTACTGGCTGAATAAGAAAGATCCAAACTATTCTCTGATGCGTGCAACTATCAATCGGGGAGAAGATGCACATACTGAGAATAAATTCGGTCTGTCCGATAAGGGAGCCATGGAGATCATGCACCTGTTCTTCACTCCGGAGGAAGAACTTTATGACAAGCGTATTGATGAGTGCTTTAGTGACGAGGTTCTGAACTCGAACTTCTGGATGTATTGGAGGACGATGTTTGCTTTCGAGAACTGGCATTCGGCTCTTGAGATGAAGCTGTATATTAAGCGTTTTATCCATCATGTTGGTGGCCTGCCTGATTTTACCGCACTTCGATTTACCAAATACAATCAGTATGAATCCATGATTCTGCCGATGATCAAATACCTGGAAGACTATGGCGTTCAGTTCCACTATGGGACCAAAGTAGTCAACGTGGAATTCGATATTAAGAAGAATAAGAAGACAGCAAAGCGAATTTTGATTCGGAAAGATGGCAAAGAGGAAGCAATTGACCTGACGGAGAATGATCTGATCTTCATTACCAACGGTGGCTGTGTCGAGAACTCCACCCTTGGCAGTCAGAACGAGCCGGCACCCTTTAACAAAGAGATCAAGGAAGGCGGCGGTTGGGATATGTGGCGTAAGATTGCTGCACAGGACGAAACCTTCGGTCATCCGGACAAATTCTGCTATGATCCGGAGCAGAGCAACTGGATGAGTGCCACCGTCACCACCCTGGATGATAAGATACCACCTTATATTCAGAAAATCTGCAAACGTGATCCTTTCTCTGGGAATGTAGTCACCGGAGGTATCGTTACCGCGAAGGATTCAAACTGGCTCTTAAGCTGGACCTTCAATCGCCAGCCACAATTTCGTTCACAGCCGAAGGGACAGCTGGTGGGCTGGATCTATGGCCTGTTCAGCGACAAGCCGGGTAACTTTGTGAAGAAGCCGATGCGTGAATGTACCGGCAAGGAGATCTGTATGGAATGGCTGTATCACATGGGTGTACCGACCGGCGACATCCCGGCTCTTGCGGAGAAGTCTGCAAATACAATTCCCTGTATGATGCCCTATATCACAGCCTTCTTTATGCCCAGAGCCAAAGGAGACCGTCCGCTGGTAGTTCCGGAAGGTGCTGTGAATTTTGCCTTTCTTGGCCAGTTTGCTGAGACCGAGAGAGATACGATCTTCACTACCGAATATTCCATCCGTACCGGTATGGAAGCGGTATATACCCTACTGAACATCGACCGTGGTGTTCCGGAGGTATGGGGAAGTGTCTATGATGTTCGTGATTTGCTTAACTCCTCGGTTCAACTTCGTGATGGCAGGAAGATTACTGAGATGAAGCTTAGCTTTGTCGAGAAGTTTGCATTGAAAGCGGGACTGAAGAAGATGGAAGGAACCGACATCGAGAAACTTATGAAGGAACACCATTTGATATAAATCTCTCTGGATTTGTAGAATAATTCAGTGTATAATAAATGAAGCTGTACTTTTGTACAGCTTCATTTATTATGTAAGCGAGGTTTGCCAATGAAGAGAAATGTTAGGTTGGAGGACATCTCCGACGGAAAGCTTTATGAACTGAATGATATTGTAGAAGTCGGCTGTGACGGCTGCCAGGGTGACCCAGCCTGCTGTCAGGGGATGGGGAATTCTATTGTATTGGATCCCTTTGATATCTATCGGCTCACAACCGGTCTGGATATTACCTTCGAACAGCTGTTAGCATATATGATCGAGTTAAATGTGGTGGATGGAGTCATTCTCCCTAATCTGAAGATGGGTGGTGAGAAGGAAGCCTGTGTCCTACTTGATGAGGAAGGACGCTGCAGCATCCATGCCCATCGACCGGGAATCTGCCGTATCTTTCCCCTGGGAAGATATTACGAGGAACACAATTATTCTTATATCCTACAGGTGCAGGAATGCCCCTGTAAGGCAACGAATCCGGTGAAGGCAGGTAAATGGATCGACACCCCGAATCTGGCGAGAAATAAACAGTTTCTGAT
>JAGFXQ010000252.1 GCA_017861355.1 Bacillota bacterium | reverse complement strand
GAGTATAGTACATGTGCTTGAGGAGCCGTTATATTGCGGAGATACTCCGTTCAACACGCTGGGCATTAATAACTATTCCGGCTATAAGGGTTATGCACCGGAAGGAGGTACCTCAATTACCTCGATCATTTCAGGTGACACCTATGATCACTGGAAACGTTGTAAAGAAGACGGTACTTATGAAGCAGAGAAGCAAAAGCTGGCAGAGTCCTTTATCAAGATACTGAATGACAAATATCCGAAGACGAAGGATAAAATTGCGGTATGGGATGTCGCAACCCCTCTGACCTATGAGCGTTACCTGGGTTCCTACAAAGGTTCCTGGATGACTGTCACAGGAAAGAATGACCCCAGAACAGATTATCCTGTCAAACCGGAGAGCATCCAGAATATCTACTTTGCTGGTCAGCGTATGAGTCCTCCCGGAGGTCTTCCGGTAGCAGCAGAGACAGGAAGAAAGGCAGTACAATATCTGTGCAGGGATAGTGATGTGGTATTCCAGGGGGAGATATAGGAATTTAAAACAGGGATATAAGACAGGGATATAAAACAGGGAGATAACACCTAATTGGCGTTATCTCCCTATTTTATTATATTCTTAAATATTCATGTTCAATCATTACATTTCTGGAGATTGAGATAGACGCACCTTCGCTCGGAATTATCGGCCTATGGCATGTAATCATCTTAATACATCAATCATTCCAGTTACTTTTCCTCGAATCTCAGGCTGGTTAAAGGTTGTAACCTTTCCATTTATCGTTAGAGTTACGCCTTTTTTCACTCTAAGAGTACAATAACTATTCAACCATAGAGACTTCCCGTCGGGTATGGTTATATTTTTATCGATCGTAATTATTGTTTCAACACCCGGTGTATACGACAAAGAAGTATAGATCGAATCTGGGGATAAATATTTTTTAATTAAATCTACATCGAAAGACTCTGGAAAATATGAGATTTCACCGTAATAACCATTATCAACTATCTTTATATCGCCGATTTCCGGTGATTCTTTATGAAAACAAATTCGGCCCGGTACAAGGATGCTGCCTTTATTTATTATCAGACCACGAATATTAAAGTTTCTTGTACTGACTGTGACTGTAATACCCGGTTGAATAATCAATGTTTTTTGTTTGTCCAGATTTACGTTGTCACCTGTAATATCAATATCACCTTTAATCTCTATTATTTGGTATGGCAGACTGATAGCGTCAACAAAATCCTCATAGCTGAACACTTCATAAGGTTTACTGCAGTCGAGTGGTTTTATTGCCTTAAAGACAGGAGGATTATCTTTAAAACCATTCAATTTAACAGGCACTCCCTCACCATAACGATTAAGATTGCTACCCCATTGATATATTTTACCATCCGTTCCCAAACAAACGATACTGTCATCTCCCAATGCGGCTGTTGTAACCGCAGGTAGGTTTTTAGGTATATCAATGAAAGTTCTGCCTTGTGCCGTGTATTGGTATTCACCCCATACATACAGTTTTCCATCGGAGTCGATCGCAGCCAGATTAAAATCGCCGCCGAAAAGCTTCTTAATATTAGGCAATTTCGGTTGTGGTTTATATCGGTACATGATATTAGCATGCGGTATTTCGCCGTATACTTTACCGTCATTTCCTAAATAAACTGTGCTATATGCAAGTGGTGCCAGCATATTAACATCTGCCTTCACAGGTTCATAGTAACCGATACCCCATGTGTAAATGTATCCACTTTCCGTCAAAGCAGATGCATAATAAGTACCGTTTGATATTTGTACGACCTTGGAGTTGGATATGTCAGCTGGAACATTATCCTGGCTACCGCCATTCGTATTTCCCCACTTATATAATTTTCCGTTTTTCGATAGAGCAGTGGTTTGATAACCTTTGGCTGTTACGGAAACCATACGTGGCAGATCATTAGCAAAATCTAGTTCCCCATCGTTTTGTTTTCCCCAACCATGCAGTTTACCGTTTTTATCCAAGGCAACGACGTGGAAACAACCGATTCCCAATTCAACAATGGGGGGTAAATCTTTCGGTATATCACATTGGCCATAATAATTCGATCCCCACATATAAACTTTTCCATTTTTATCAATAGCCCCGAATACTTGGTCCCCTGCATATACCTTAGCGATCTTAACCGAATTATTTGATGTTTTCTCGGCGTTGTCAGAAGCATAAGCGTTTACTGAACATGTGAGTAAAACAAAAAATATAGCAAGAACAAAAGACATACATTTTTTCATACAAAAATTATCTCCTTCTTCATAATAGCTGGGAAATTACTTTAAATACGATTGATCTTTTTCCAAGTATATTATGAAATCCAATTAATTACAATAAAAATACAATTTCCCAATGATATTCGTGGTTACGAATCCATTCAAGTAGCGAAATAAGTCGATCAGATCTCCTGTATAAATCGTTATGACGGAACAGTAATCAAGGTGAGAAGTAGAGAGGATTAATGGTGTTTATGCTATACAAAAAAGAGATACAATACCGGTAAATCGGTATTGTATCTCTTTTCAATTAAGCGGATAACGGGAAACGAACATTTATCATAATTTAGAGTAAAATTAAACGTGAAATTTATTAATAATCTCATCAAGGCTGGTTGTAATATTTCGTTCCTCAGTAACCATCAGGCTTATCTGATCGATTAGCTCTGCGGTTACTTCCATACCATTAATAATCGTATTGGTATTCATCGTTGTACTCTGTGTAACCTCTGTAATGTTTTGTATAGCGTCACCAACCTCTGATACAATCTGTTCCATGTTGTGAGTCATGTTCTTAATTCTTATCACAGTCTCACCTATATCATTAGCATCCTGCCCATATTGAACAGATACATCAACAAACTTCATGTAATCTGGAGTGACGGTTTCTTTAATGAATGTAAGTAGTTGTTTTGAATGGGCAATTAGATTATCGATAGCCTCTTGAACCTTCGTAACAGTAAGCTGAATTTCAGATACAGAATTTGAGGTTCTAGATGCAAGAGTTTTTATTTCACCTGCAACTACAGCAAAGCCTCTTCCTTGTTCACCGGCTCTGGCAGCTTCTATCGATGCATTTAGAGCCAAAAGATTAACCTGAGAGGCAATATTTGAGATATCATCTGCCATAATTCCGATGGAGTCGATAACTTTTGCTGCTTCCAAGCTCTGGTTTAGATTTTTCTCTTTTTCTGATGCTATCTCCAATGCCTGATGGTAAGCTTCTTCTGATTCCTGCCGTATTTGATATGCTCTTTCTTTTATCTCAGAGGCCATAACATTGCTCTTCACTGTCTCCTGCGCAAGGAAGGAGATCGATGCCGTTACCTCTTCTACAGAAGCATTTACTTCCTCAGTAGCAGCACTGGTGCTCATCATGTTTTCATTAATGGATTTAATTGAATGCTCAATATCATCATAGTTGGTGGATAAGATATTCGTAGAATTATCCAACTGATTGCCGATATCAGATATCTGTCGTGAGTCAGTTACAATCGTTTTAATGATGGATTTGTTTGCATTGAGCATACGATTTAAGGAGTCACACATTTGTCCTAATTCATCTTTTGATTTCATCTCAAGTTCAGGTATTGTAAAATCACCATTAGCAAGATTCATTGCAAAGGAGTTTACCTTCTTTATATTTATAACAAGGTATCGTACTTGAGAGATGATCACTACGATACATAGTAAGAGCATGATAATACCGACCACAGATAAACCTCCCATCAGAGAGCGGAGAGGAGCATCTACTTCGGACTTGGGAATCTGCAGTAAAATCCTCCAATTAAAACCTTTCACGGTATCATAGTAAGCTAAATACTTTTTACCGTCTAAAGTATAACTGCCATTACCGAATTCCTGTTGTATCAACTCGTTACCTAAAGTGGCCAGCGATTTATTTTCACTTTCACTAATATTTCCTTTCATTATCATCTCAGGATCTTTATTCGTGATATAAGTACCGTCATCCATCATTAGTAACGCAGTACCCTCGTCGCCGACTTTGATCTCGTTAATCATATTTGTAATAGATGTAATCTCTATATCTACAGTTACAACACCTATAAAGTTATTATTCTTATCATACATGGGAACCGTACAGGAAGACATGGTCACATCAAGTGTCTCATCATAGTATAGTTCGGAAAAAACAGGATCTTTTGATCCGGTAGTAGCATTGGTATACCATGGATATTTAAAATAATCATAATCAGCATTGCTATAATCATATGTAGTGATTGCTTTATCACCATCTTTATATACATAAGGTCCAACGTATTTCTGATCCGCATTATAGACAAAAGGCTCAAACCATATACCACTGCCAATTACTAGATCACTATCAAAGATGGTTCGTCCAAGAACATCTTCATATTGCTCCAAAGGAGTATTCTGATAAGTCGATTGCACAAATTTGGCAACTTGATTCGCCATAGCAGAAACTTGTTGCATTTTTTGTTCGATTAGATTTGTTTGAATCCTAAGTTCAGAATCCATATTTCTTTTTATTTGGTTATTAATGATGTTTTTACTACTTGTATAACTAAAATAGGTAAAGATGAACATTGACAGAACGATTACGAAAAGTAAAAAGAAAAGCATTCTAGTACTTAATTTTTTGAACATAATGTATCCTCCTGGATGATTAGTGTCGAAATAAGGGATATATTAAGTATAATATCTTAAAGTACTGAATGCAACAATATATATTTTAAATGCATATAAATTAAAATTACACAGTAAATGCGTTCAGTCATGCCAAGCATTTTATTTCAGAATATTTTATTGTATAATAATTGAAAATAATGTGATCAAAAGAGATTGGATGATATGAATTCGCCTGGAAAAAAATGCACGAGGGAAAGAGGTAATATGAGAATATTAGTAGTGAATGATGATGGTATTTGGGCCGAGGGAATTCAACGATTGGCCAGGATGGCTGTGCAGTTAGGTGAGGTATGGGTAGTTGCACCGAAAGAGCAATGTAGTGCCATGTCGCATCGGATTACCGTATTCGGAGAAATGGAAGAAGAGAAGGTAGATTTTCCTGTTGCAGGGGTACAGGCATATAGTATCAGTGGGACGCCGGCTGATTGTGTTAAAATCGGACTGGAGAATCTGCTCCCCGATAAGCCGGATGTAGTTTTCTCAGGAATTAATAATGGATATAATGTGGGATTTGATATCTTGTACTCCGGTACGATTGGAGCTGCCATGGAAGCTTTGCTTAATGGAGTGCCGGCCATAGCATTTTCCTGTGATATGAACGGTGTATATGATGTAGTGGAGGATAATTTTCTCCCAATCACCAAGGAGCTTTTAGGACGTAGCATTTCTAAAAATGAAATATGGAATGTAAACTTTCCGTGTTGCTCAATGTCTGAGTTAAAGGGTATTCTAGAAGAACGTACTCCGGAACAGG
>JAGFXQ010000251.1 GCA_017861355.1 Bacillota bacterium | reverse complement strand
AGAATGCATTTCTTAAAGCCCTGATAATTACTCAGGATATCCATCAGCTTACCTCTGGCAGCATCCAGATTCACCTTGGCCAGCTCATTCAGTTCATCCCAGGAGAATACAATATTATACCCGTCTACGAGGAGATATTCATTCACCGGTTCTCTAGGAGGAGAGGTTGTCTTCGCTTGCTGAGACAGCTTAACCATCGGAGTCTTTTTCTCGTATCCCAGACTGCCTTGTGAGGAATTCAGTCTCTGTTTCATCGGTCCAAAGGTACGGACGAAGATATCCTCCAGCTCCTTATCTTCTTGGAGAGAGGTCGGATGATAGCTTCGAGGCTTAGTTCCGATTGTCTCATCCCGCTGCGGTTCCGGATCAATCCTATCCGTTGTTCCAGTAGAGATCTGGAAGGCACTCTCGATATGCATATAGCTTTCAACCTTGTCCCAGTCTACGATAAAACCGGCTCCATGGGAGCAAAAGACTGAACCGGTTGGGTTGTCGGTGTCCAAGTCACTCTGATAGCCGATTGCTTCAATCACTTCCAGAGAATTATGGCAGGGCTCATATCCTTTTAACGTACAGAGCATTCTGCCTCTTCCTTTGGTATATGCGGTCACCTCTGTCTGGTATCCACGCATGGTGGATACCGGGGCACTTCCCGAGAGTATTGCAATCTCCCCCTCCATGACCGGAGGTGAGAAGCTCCCACACATCCTTTGGACATCATTCATTGCTCTTCCGACGGTATCAGAGGGAAGCTCCAGTCTAAAATTATAGTAGGGCTCCAACAGAACACTCTTGGCTTTTCTCAGGCCCTGACGAACTGCCCGGTAGGTCGCCTGTCTGAAGTCTCCGCCCTCGGTATGCTTAAGATGTGCCCGTCCTGCGATCAGGGTAATCTTCATATCTGTAATTGGGGAACCGGTCAATACACCCAGATGTTCCTTTTCCTCCAGATGTGTCAGAACCAGCCGTTGCCAGCTTCGTTCCAACTCATCCTCGCTGCAATTGCTTCGAAAGGTAAGACCACTTCCCGGCTCATCCGGTTCCAGCAACAGATGAACCTCTGCATAATGTCGCAAGGGTTCAAAATGTCCTACCCCTTCTACTGCTTCCTGAATAGTTTCTTTATATACGATACTTCCGGAGCCAAATTCCACCGCTACACCAAAGCGCTCCTGAATAAGATTTTTCAGTATTTCAATCTGAACCTCACCCATCAGTTGGACGTGAATTTCCTTCCACTGTTCGGACCAAACCATATGAAGCTGAGGATCTTCCTCCTCCAGCTGTCGAAGTCTGGACAACATATGGTGCGGGTCACAGCCGGTTGGAAGAATAATCTGATAATTAAGTACCGGCTCCAGAATCGGTAATTCTGCTCCATCCTCAATTCCTAATCCCATCCCGGGATAGGTCTGAGTCAGTCCGATTACGGCACATACCGTTCCGGCCTGAACCTCCTCCAAGGCTTCATATTTTACACCGGAATAAATACGGATCTGATCTACTTTCTCTTCCCAGCGCTCCGCCACATCCTCGGCACTGTTTGTCAATAGTGTCTTCACCTTCAAACTACCACCTGTGATCTTCATATGAGTCAGTCGATTTCCCTGATCATCTCTTACGATCTTATATATCTTTGCACCGAACTCTTCCGAGTAACTTCTGCTACGGGTATATTTCTCCAATCCCGCAAGGAATTCTTCTACTCCCTGTAGTTTCAAGGCTGAACCGAAATAACAGGGAAATATCTTTCTTTCTGCAATAAGCCATGAGATAGCGTCGTTGCTGATTTCTCCGCTCTCCAAATATTTCTCCAGCAAACTCTCGTCATGTATCGCCAGTGTTTCCCAGAATTCTATCGAATCCTGCTCCTCACTAAAATCAACACAGCCGTCCTGCAACTGCTTCCTTAATTCACTCATCAAGGCATGTCGGTCGGTTCCCTGAAGATCCATCTTATTAACAAAGAGAAAGGTCGGTATCTGATACCTGGCAAGCAGTCTCCATAACGTCTCTGTATGCCCCTGAATTCCGTCACTTCCGCTGATTACAAGAATCGCATAATCCAGTACCTGTAGGGCTCGCTCCATCTCCGCCGAAAAATCCACATGACCCGGAGTATCCAATAAGGTTACTTCTACATCATTTACAGTAACAACGGCTTGTTTTGAGAAGATGGTAATACCTCTTGCACGCTCCAACTCATAGGTGTCCAGAAATGCATCTTTGTGATCAACTCTGCCTAATTTTCTTATACTACCGGTCAGATAGAGAATGCTCTCTGCCAGAGTTGTCTTTCCTGCATCTACATGGGCTAAAATCCCGATTACCAGCTTCTTCATTATTATCTCCTGTGTCATTATCATTCTGTTTCTATAGTTAAATTAATCTTACTTTCATTGTCATAAAATCTATGCCATCTCATTTTGCCTGAAGCACATTTCCATTGTACACCACGCAAACCCGAGGCACAAGTATTATGAATAATCCTCTTTGCTGAATATCGATAACAATATTTTTGAGTAAAAAAAATAAAATATACCATTTATGGCTATCCTTGTGTTATACTATATAACTGGTTTCAATTATAGCCCAAATCACCTGAGACCAGATTGGAGAGACCACCATGTCATTCACAACCCTTATGTATCACGAGATTCGGGAACAGAGCATGCTTCAGCCCGATCAGCCATCACCCATTAAAGTTCGCCAAAATTATGAGGACAACTTACCTTCTCCTCTTTTTGTTTCCCTCGAACATTTTGAAGAACAGATGGCATATTTATATGAGAATAAGTATCACACATTGACTCTGGCACAGTTGATAGAGCATTATTATCATGGAACCGAGCTTCCTGAGAAATCCGTATTATTAACCTTTGATGACTGTTATCAGTCAGTGGAACGTTATGCCTATCCTCTCTTACAGAAATATCAGTTTCACGCAGTTGCCTTTGTTGTCACCGGCTGGCTGAATTCAGCCAGGGAGTCCTTTCAACCCGAACAATCAGTATGCCTGACCGAAGATGATCTTAGAAAAATGTCAGATGTCTTTGAATATGCCAATCATACGGATCTGTTTCATACCAGAACCGGTACCTCAGTCAGTCTTATGATGGAGGTCGACGATCAGGAATTATCAGACGATCTGGACCGCTGTAATGCAAATCAGATCATTCAGGCGAAGAATGTATTCGCTTATCCCTTCGGTCTGTTCACGGAGAGAAATGTGGAGCTTCTTCGGCAGAAGGGATTTCAACTTGCCTTTACCAGTGATGCGGGCAAGAATCTTCCGGACACCGATCCGCTCCTTCTACATCGGAATGCGATACCGTATTTCGTAGATCTCGAGACTTTTCGAGGAATGGTAGACTGATGAAAGATATCATTTACAAGGATGACACAAATATACTTTAAGGAGATTTAACGATGAAAAAATTATTAGTCATGATCCTATTAATCACAAGTGTTCTAATGTTGGCTGCTTGTTCAAAGACAACAAATACTAAGACAAATGAAATTGCAACAATAACACCAACCGCAGCGGCAACCCCAACTCCAGAGATTACTCAACCGGCAGAAACAGTACCCTCCGGTCAGGAATTCAGCATTGGTATCTTACCGGCAGAGTCTGCAATTCCGATTATTATCGCAAAAGAAATGGGCTACTTTGATGAAGCAGGAGTAAAGGTATCCATTAAAGCTTTCTCCTCACCGAATGATCGTAATGTTGCTGTACAAGCGAAGGAACTGGATGCAGTGATCGGCGATGTTATGACCTGCGCAACCTTTGTTGACAAAGGTATTCCTATGAAGATTACCTCCGATATCAGCGAAGATTTTAAGGTTCTCTCCTCTCCTGCTTCAGGCATTACCAAGATGGAGGAGCTGAGTGGCAAGAAGATTTCTCTTGTACCTAATTTCATTCTGGAATATATCATGGATCAGTATGCGGCAGAATATGGCTTTGAATATGAGATCGTTGAGATCCCTTCCTTCTCCGGAAGAGCAGAAGCACTTATGTCCAATCAGATCGATGGAGTACTTTTCACCGAACCTCAGGCCGGTATGTTGGTACAGCAGGGAGCTCATCTCCTTGGCAGTTCTAAGGAATCCGGAATCAAAGGCGGTACCCTTCAATTCACTGAGGACATGCTTACGAATCGTGCCGGTGATATCAGAGCCTTCTATCAGGCATATAACCAGGCCATCGACTATATGAATACTACGGATGTCTCATCCTATAGCGCAATCCTAACGAATTATCAATTCCCGGAGACGATCAGTAGCTACCTAACTGGTCTCATGGGTGAATTCCAATATGCGGCTCCAATCAAGAAGGATCAGTTTGATAGTATTATCACCTGGACCAAGGACAAGGATCAGATCAGCAAGCTCTTCACATATGAGGAACTGACCGACTTCTCCTATCTTCAGTAAGGCTTCAACAAAGATAATATATTTGTATATTATCTTCTGTTTTACAAACACTACTAAAAAAAGAAAGGAGCCTCTGCCATGAATAGTAAGGACGTATCTTCTAAAAAGCAAGGCAAAAGTAGTGTTGAAGACAACAATATAAGCGATAAAAATGTAACTCATTCGGATCATCGTTCCAAAACCGCATCCAATAGTGTAGCAAATGATCCCTTCTATACCCCTCCGGGGGAAGGCCCCAAGCCTAGGATTACATCGAATTAGACATAAAATACAAAAATCACATCATGGGTTTTGAATAATCCATGATGTGATTTTTATTTATTACTGAGAACTTTTAATATATTGCTAAATCGTATTTGAGTATATACGAAAGCTTTTTATTTATTTCGATTCTTTGTTAGCTTCATCCAGGGAGCACATATCATCTCAAGTCTGTCGATTGCCCAGAACATAACAATACCTAAGAATCCTAAAGCGAGAATTCCACCAAACATCTCTACATAGTTCATCTTCGTCCACGCACTGAGAATATAATAGCCGATCCCATAGACAGTGGCGTAATTCTCCGCAAAGAACAGAGAAGCCAAGGATATTCCGATACTGATTCGGAGCCCGGAGAAGATCTGCGGTAGGATTGCCGGCAGAATCAGATATTGATATCTTTGCATTCTAGTCACACAGAAGCTGTCCATTACCTTAAAATAAAGTGGTGCTATCTGTTCCACTCCATCCCGTACGGAGAGCATAATCTGAAATACTATAATCCAGATGACCAGAATGATCTTCGAGGTATTGCCAAGACCGAATAAAAGCATAAAAACCGGCAGAAAGGCAACCTTAGGAATCGGGTAGATAAAATAGAGTAAGGGCGAAAATAATCTCTTACAGGTCTGATTCACTCCCAGAAGGACTCCGGTCACTACCCCGATTACTAAAGATATACTGATCGCTGTAATGACGCGCAGAAAGCTGGCGATGCAGTGCAGAAGAAGCTTTCCCGGGTTCTGTAGCAT
>JAGFXQ010000250.1 GCA_017861355.1 Bacillota bacterium | reverse complement strand
GTACGAGATTGCCTCATAGGAATAACCACACCTTTCTTACCGTCTGTATGATATGCCGGATGCGTTATTTCTACATTCGGTTCTTGGTACAATCTTATCTTATTAATTATTTACCCAAACGAAAACGAATCACATTCCATGAGCTTTTATTTAAAATAGCGGTGGCTGATCCTTCCTTCACTTTCGTTACACCGTTCTTATGAGGTGCAACGTGATTCGGATCTGTACTACTGTTCACTGCCTTTAGATCGTCATTCTCTAACACGATATGCTCCATTACGGTTGCTCCTGTAAAGTCACGCAGATCTATCTCGAACTCTATGCTATCCTCAAGAGAACGATTCACTGCAAACACAGTAAGCTCGTGCTCTTTCTCGTTCAGAATACCGATGGTCTCAACAAAAGGAACTTCCTTCATCTTCTTCGTACTGTAACTGTCGCAATTGACAACCGGAGATAAAGCGATGCCCTTGCCATAATTGCTTGCATGCATAAATGGATAATAGATGGGCTGAACCCAGGCAGGACCGCCATTTTCCGTCATAATAGGCGCTATAACATTAACGAGCTGAGCAAGACATGCCATCTTTACCCGATCACAATTCTTTAACAAGGTAATCAACAGGCATCCAACCACCAGTGCATCTTCAAAGTTATAGATATCCTCCAATTGATGGGGCGCAATCTGCCACCGTTCCAGCTTCTTATCCGATTCATTACTATGGAACCATACATTCCACTCATCAAAGGAAAGATTTACTGTCTTATCTGAATGCTTTACTGCCTTCACATAATCACAGATTGCAGTCACCGATTTGATAAACTTATCCATATCAAGAGAGCATGCAAGGAACGAAGGAGTGTCCTCCTCCGCATTACTGTAATAGCTGTGCAGCGAAACATAATCCACATAATTATAAGTATGTTCCAGAACAGTAGCCTCCCACTTACCAAAGGTAGGCATTCCAAGTCCCGAGCTTCCGCAGGCTACCAGTTCAATGTCAGGATCAAGATCCTTCATAATCTTAGCTGTCTCACAAGCAATACGACCATACTCCTCTGCTGTCTTTGCACAGATCTGCCAAGGTCCGTCCATCTCGTTACCAAGACACCATACCTTGATACCAAAGGGTTCTTCAAAACCGTTGGCTCTACGTAAGTCACTGTAGTAGGTTCCTTTCGGGAAATTGCAATATTCCAAAAGATTTCTGGCTTCCTCCGGTCCTCTGGTTCCGAGATTAACCGCTTGCATCACTTGACTTCCTGCACGTTTCGCCCATTCCTGGAATTCATCGATACCAACCTCATTGGTCTCAATGGTATGCCATGCAAGTTCTGCACGACGTGGACGTTTGGTTGGATCACCGGTTCCATCTTCCCAGTTGTAACCGGATACAAAGTTACCGCCGGGATAACGGATGATAGGAACATTCAACTGCTTCACTAATTCCATGACATCCGTACGAAAGCCCTTCTCATCGGCTGTCGGATGGGTTGGTTCATAGATACCGTTATATACTGCTCGCCCCAGATGTTCTATAAAAGATCCGAAGATTCTTTCATCTACATTACCAATAACAAAATCCCTATTTAACGTTAGTTTCGCCTTCATTTCTTCATCCCTTCAATTCGTTTTATATGATAATTCGTGCTTTTAACATATCATATTGACATTGATCTGCTCAATGATATATGATGTTTTCGTACTGATCTATCCTGCTTTTTCACATTATATGAAAGGTGTTGTTATAATTTATGAAGGTGAATGCAATCGGAATTAATTACAACCATAAAAGTCAGTTCTTTATTAACCGCCCAAATGGCTCCGGAGATTATCTTTTTATCTGCTTTCGTACCGGTGCCATCCTTAATCTGAACGGCAAAGAAGTTACGGCAGATAAGAATTCGGCGATCATATACAACAAAGGCACTCCACAGATTTATCGTGCAGCGCAAGCCAGCTATGTGAATGACTTTATTCATTTTGATGCGGAAGGAGATCGTGACATAAGAAATCTGCCTCTGGATACGGTTATGTCACTTCCGTCTACGAAGCAGATCAGTAAGATAATGAAGGATATCTATCTGGAATACATTTCGAATAATGCAAATCGGTTTGACTCTATGGATTTACTAATGAAATTACTTTTTGTGAAAACGAATGAGCTTGTTGCCTACAAACCTCAGGACACGAAATTATATGGTTATTTTGATGATTTACTAAATCTTCGTTCGATGATTTATCGTCATCCGGAGGAGAAGTGGACCATCGAGCGGTTATCGGAGCAGGTGAATCTTAGTGCATCCCATTTTCAGAGGCTCTATAAGAAGACCTTCGGCACGAGCCCGATTGCCGATGTGATCTCTTGCAAACTTCAGTTTGCCAAGACCTCACTGTCTGCAACCGATGATACCGTGCACGATATTGCTGCACAGTATGGCTATGACAATGAGGAACATTTTATGCGTCAATTTAAGAAGGAAACAGGCATAACTCCTACTGAATACAGACTCAGTCAGCGGGAATGAAGTCTACCACCCTTTAAGGCAGCTCTTCCGGAGGGTTATCCGTGTTTGCATCAATCGCATTACAACTATAGTTTTGCCCCTTCCCTTTTCTTCGAAAGAAAGTATCGATGATAAAGATTCCAAGTGCGATCGCTCCTGCAATCTGCAATGTTTCAAAAAAATAATGTGAGGTACTTTCCACATTACCCTCAACAATCCCGGTTACAATCTGATACATACCGGCTCCGGGAACAAAAGGAATTACCCCCGGGATCAAAAACATGGTAACCGGCGTCTTATAGATCCTGGCGAGAAGATGGGACGTCAGTGCTACAATTATCGTCGCTGTTAAAGTAGAGATAATCGTATCATCCGTCAGTTTTAGACTGATAAGATAGATGAACCAGCCGAAACCTCCGGTCATACCAGCGTGAATAATGTATTTCTTCGGCAAATAGAATAAAATCGAGAAGCCTGCTGTAGCGATAAATGCACTAATAATTTGTAACAGCATAATCAAATCATCCCTCCCACGAAGTTAAAGAATCCAATTCCAAGACCAACACCCACCGCAATTCCCAAGGAAATCACGAAAGCCTCCACCGCTCTGGCCGTTCCGGAGTTATAATCTCCCTGCAGTGTATCACGAATCGCATTCGTAATCGGTATTCCGGGTACTAGGGGCATGATCGAACCTATGATGATCAGATTTCGATTGACTTCCGGAATGTATTTTGCAAAAATCATAGTGATAAAAGCAAGTACAAAGCTCTTAGCCATGTCTATAATAAAGGCACTGCCGATTCGTTTATCGGCCAGACTTCCAATTATAACAATGAAAATACCGTTCACACCTGCAAGTAGGCAGTCCAGCCAGGAACCGCCAAAGATCCCAACAAAGCCCGCCATAGAGATTATCGTAGCAATCGCGATGATCGAATTAGGATAGATTTTGATCTGTCTTATTTCTTCAAGCTTAACATGAGCCTCCTCGATACTCATCACACCATCACAGATGTTTCTGGATACCTGATTCACATCATTAATACGGCTTAGATTATTCGACCGGTTGATAATTCGCTTCACTCCGGTAATTGGTTCGATTGCAGGGTCTGATAATGTTGCAACGATACCTGTGGTTGTAGCATATACCTCAACGGAAGAAAGATTGGACGACCTTAGAATACGTATCATCGTGTCCTCCACGCGGTATGTCTCAGCTCCACTCTGAGCCATAATCTCACCGGCAAGCATTGCCGTCTCAAATAATGCTTTGTAATTCATCGTTAATATCTCCCGACCATGATATATTGTGTTTGTTTGTATCTATTCTACCATAAAATATTTAAAGCTACACGATTTATTTACTTTCCATACAAACTATTATCATGTATTATCTTTATATGTCTTTTTAATCGAAAACGATTTACCAGTACTAACCCGACTATTATCCTAAACACACAATGAGGAGACTCGTATATGAACAAATTATCCAATCGAAAGATCAGCTTAAATCTTTTTCTGATCAATGCTTTCATTTATATATCCTTTTCTCAATATAACCCATTCTTAGCGCCTTACTTCGCAAAGGCTGGAATTAATGCAGTAGAAATCGGTATTTTATTGACGATCGGTCCAATATCTTCTATCCTGATCCAGCCAATCTGGGCAATCATAAGCGATCGTACCGGTAAGCGGAGAGAGGTATTATCCGTAGTAGTCCTCGGAAGTGCATTATCTATTTTCAGTTATTATATCGGAAAAACCTTCCTATCCTTCTTTATTGCATCCACCTTATTAGCTGTGTTCAGCACCTCGATTGTACCGTTGAGTGATGCCATTATTCTGAGAAGTGCCAATAAGAATCAATTGGATTTTTCCAAAATACGAATGGGTGGTACGGTTGGTTATGCCATCTTTGTAATCTTTGCAGGAATAATTGTAAAGAGAAATTCTGATCTTGCCTTTATTATGGGGTTTATCGGTTTTCTAATTCTCTTTATCTTTGTACGTCTGCTTCCAAAGGATGATGCCATAGAGACGTTGCCGAAAAAGGAGTACCTACATATGGATAGGGAAACCAAACCAAGAGGCTCACTGCTACATATCTTTGAATCGAAGCAGATTTATTTCCTTCTAGCCTTCGCCTTCATCAGTCAGGTGGGATTAAGCTTTGTGTTCAGCTTTCAAAGCGTTTATATGGTGCATATGGGTTTCAGCACACAAACCATCGGTATTACGGGCAGTATTGCAGCAATCAGTGAGTTACCCGTGCTATTCCTCATGAACCGGGTTCTGAATAAAGTGAGTCCGACGAAAATCACTATCTTAGCATGTTTTATTCTGGCTCTTCGTATTATAACAGTTACCGGTGAAAGTCTATTCTTCGTGATCCTGTCTCAGGCACTTCACGGTCTGTCTTTCATGACAATCTATTTTTGTTGTGCTGTGTTCATCAGTAAAAACGTAAAACCCGAAAACCAGTCAAAAGGTCAAAGCATACTTGCTCTAATTCAGACCGGGCTTGGAAGTATCGTAGGTAATATCCTTGGCGGTTATCTGGTTGATTCCTATGGTTTAAAGACTGCTTTTGTTACGATGACAATCCTTATCATAACTGTAGCAGGACTCACCGCCCTGCTACAATATATTTATCAGAGAAAGCAAAAAACTGTAATTAACGAGTAATTATTTGTCGTCTACCAATACCGGAATAACCCCGGTCTCATAACGAAAGGTTTCTGCAATGCGTATCATTTCCTGAGCCGACGTGGTTTCATGAAAGATACGCATTGTTTCATTTTTTTGTCCCTTACCATAGGTCATGGTAATATAATTTTCACGGAGTTCAATCGCTTTCAATTGAACTTTGTCTATATTGAACTTGATAACCTTTGTATCGATCAGCACCCCAAAGCAGGATACAAATACCTCCGGGCTACTTTGAAGTTCTTT
>JAGFXQ010000249.1 GCA_017861355.1 Bacillota bacterium | reverse complement strand
CTCCGATGGATGTACGTTCTACCATCAAACCGGATAAGGAATTTGAGCTGGATGAAATGGCAGATGCAATCTGTGAATCGCTTAAGAATAGCTAGATCAAGAATATTAATGTGCAAAAAGCGCCAAAGGTGCTTCCTGCAACAAGGAAATGGTATGTAAGCTTGCTTACATACCATTTTTTTGCTGCAGAAAGAGTGCGTAGCACTTTTGCACTTTAATCTCATTAACCTAATCTAGTTTATCTAATCATTAACCTAATCTAATCTCATTAACCTAATCTCATAAATATATTTAAACATTCTCCGTATTTCGACTTCACTGTCGGTTTCTCAATCATGAGTTTTCTTCTGCATCTACATTGCCATTCTCCGCAATCAGTCCTTCAATCAAAGCAGAGAACTGCTCTTCCCTGATCGGTTTGGAGAAATAATAGCCTTGATAAACATCACATTTCTTCTGTTTCAACCACAAAAATTGCTCCTTCGTCTCTACTCCTTCCGCAACTACCTTCATTCGAAAGCGATGGGTAAAGTCGATAATCATCTCAACCAAATCACCAATCTTCTCATCTTCCAGAATTCGATCTATAAAAACCTTATCAATCTTAATCGTCTGAACCGGCATAATTCCAAGATGGTTCAAAGAGGAATATCCTGTGCCGAAATCATCCAGCTCCACACCAATCCCGGAACTAAACAAAAGCCTAAGATTTTGAAGCAAATCGGAATAATGCAAAGAAACCTCGCTTTCCGTTACCTCCACTTTAATCTGATCGGTTGATATCTCATTTTGGGACAAAATCTCAAGGAATCGTTCTGTAAAATTCGGATTAATCAACTCAAGAAAAGAAGCATTTACAGCAATCGGAATATGAATTGCAGAATGGTCAAACAGTGATCGGTTTGTATAAATATATCTACATGCACTCTGGATCACAAGCTTACCGATATCATCGATTAGGCCGTTACGTTCCGCGATTGGAATAAAGATACCCGGCGGGATTTCTCCCATCTGAGGATGTCTCCAGCGAAGCAATGCTTCAGCCCCACACATGACTTGGTTGTTGTTAAACTGTGGTTGATACATCAGATATAACTCCTGATTTTCAATCGCACGATATAAACTTTTCTCCATCTGCAGCTCTCTGGCATGCCTTTCAAGCAGTTCCTGACCAAACCATGTAATCCGATTGCTTCCCTTCATTTTACCTGAATCAAACATCGCAAATTCACACTTTTCCATCCATTGTTCCGGTTCCAGTGTTTCATTGGTGAAATTAATTGCACCGGCTATAATGTTAATTTTCATTTCAATTGTGTTGATCTTAATCGATGCGACGAAGCGTTCGCTCAACTTTCGATATACATCTATAATCTCTTTATTCTCATAATCGTCATTAAATAATATTACATATCTGCCTTTTCCTATGCTATACATCTGTCCGCCGGATATCGTCTCGAAAAAAGACATGATTTCAATTCCAACAAGATAATATAAGGTTTCAATAAGAACATTTCCTAAGGATACCTCAATTTTGTCTGAATCCTTGATACCGATGAGCAGCATCACTCCCAAACATCCCAGATCCTCGGATCTGGAATGTCTTAACCGATCGAACAGTTTCTCACGATTATAGAATCCGGTCTGACTATCATGATAGGCCAGGAATTCAATTCGTTCCTGATAATCTATCATTTTTCTCAGATTATCCTGTAGCCTTAGTTGCTGGTCCGAAGCTTGACTATATAAGACTTCAATTTCCGCATTCTTTAAAGATAATTCCTCACTATGTACATTGAGCGTACGAATAAATTCTTGATTTTCTTTATCCTGATAGCTAATGCCAAGCAAAGCGCACATCAGCATACTGGCAAAGACAAATAGATAGGGAAGATAAGATAAGGATAACAAATATGATGTATTATCCGATGCTATCAGGGAGGCCAGAAAGATTACAACAGAAGATGTAATGATCACAAACAATGTAATCTCTATGTACTTCGGCGTTTTCAATTTACGATGCATATAAAAATAGGCCAAACTATATAGACCAATATTAATCAGTTGGATCAGCAATAAACTCCATAAAATAGTTCCATTTACTATACATATCACAATGGAGGATATAAATCCTGCAATAATACCAGCAAACGGTCCATAGAAGAAGGTTGTATATCCGATTATCAGAAACCTTGCATCCGGCATACCGACTAATTCGGACAGATGAACCAAAATAACCAGGAGTGATTGGACGGAGCCCATGATCAATCCACTAAGTAACGCATTACGATACCGTTTCTCATTACTAAAGTGATGGATGAGACGCATGCCATAAAAAGAAAGAAAGAAGGCTAACCCGTAAAGAATTATCATCTTCGAAGCATATTGCATAATGTCATCCTCCGATTGTTTTATCATTGACACCGTATATTATTATTTTTAAATCTTCATTTCTTCCTCAACATTTCGAAACGACAGTATTTTTCCCTCTACTTTTCGCTGATTTCAAAGCACTTTCTGCTAAACACAGCAAGTCATCAAAGGAATTATATTGATTAGGCACAATGGAAGCCGCACCGATACTGACTGATACCGAATGTAGGAATGGTGATAGTTTATGAGGGATATTTATCTCCTGAATTGCCTTTCGGATGTTCTCTCCAATCAGAGCGGCTCCCCTCAGATCCGTCTCCGGTAAGATACAGGCAAATTCATCACTACCCAATCTGACCGCGAAATCAGCCGGGCGTTTTAAAACTTTCCTAATCGTCTGTGCGATGATATAAAGGCATTGATCACTTTGAATAAAACCATAGGCATCGTTGTAGTTTCGAAAATCATCCACATCAAGCATGATTACGGAGATTACGGAGCCGTTTCTATTAGCCCTTTCCCATTCCTGCTGTAATACAAGATTGAACTGGTCCCTTGTTGGAAGTTGTGACTGAAATATCATGTTCGACATATCTAAAAAATAGACAATAATTGTATCCGGGTCAAAACGAAACGCCATGACATAGTAGTAATGATTTAAGTCCAACGAATATTGTTCCGTTTCCTTTCTTCCCCCATGAACAGCAATATCATCCAATAGCTTTCTCAGATTATTACGGTCATTGTGATTGATCGGCATTAGTTCCGTTAGTCTGTCACCGATAATAATATCTTCTTTGAACGCTTTCAAAATCATTTGAGCATAAGAATTCATATCGGATAATTCATAATCCGTCGGATTACCGCTTTCATCCCGAAGTATTGTGAGATACGCGAATCCAACCGGCTGTTCTATTAATATTTTTTTATAAACCGCATCATCCATGTTATTGAAACCTCACTTTGTATGAATTGTGTTGAGAAGCCTGAGGAGAAGTGTCTCAATTCATTATCTCAAATATATTATACAATATCATACAAAAACTATCAATATCAGATATTTTACGACATTCAAGCTGAATATACTAAACATTCAAGTATTTAATTCTTATCTCTCATTTATATATAAGGCAAGTACGAGTTAGATTTACAGAAAAATACACCATTCAATTAGTCATGATAACTGACATGAATGGTGTACGATATAGGCTTATGACTGTCTAAGATATTCCGCGGTAGCTGTCCGGGAATTCTTCATCATTTCCTCCGGAGTGCCTTCAAAAACAAGGTTGCCTCCTTGATCTCCGCCTCCCGGTCCAAGATCAACGATCCAATCCGAGGCTTTAATCACCTGCTGATTATGTTCCACTACAATGACGGTATTTCCAGCCTCCACCAACCGATTGAGTAATACCAGGAAATGTTCTACATCGATCGGATGCAATCCGGTGGTCGGTTCATCCATCAGATAAAGATTCCTCTTACCGGTGCTACTCACCAGCTCCTTGGCTAATTTCAAACGCTGTGATTCACCTCCGGAAATGGTGGTTACTGATTGTCCCAACTCAAGATAATCCAAACCAACCTCGATTAGCAGTGATAAAATAGAAGTAATCTTAGTAGATTTCCGGAACACCTCCAGTGCTTCCCTTGCATTCAAATTCAGAATGTCATTGATATTATATCCTTGGTAGGTAACGGCGAGGACTTCTTCATTGAATCTTTTTCCTCCACATATCGGACAGGTGACTTCAACATCAGCAAAAAAAAGCATATTATTGGTGACCGAACCAAGACCTTCGCAGTTTTCACATCTTCCTCCCTTTGTATTGAAGGAAAAATGTTTCGCTGTCAGACCTTTTGCCTTGGCTTCTCGTAAACCACCGAAGATGGTTCGAATTTCCGAATATACATCAGAGTAGGTTGCAACATTGGAACGTTTCATCCTTGAGATAGCCGCTTGCTCTATTGTGATTATCTGGTCAAAGACATCAATACCGGATACTCTGTTCTTTTGACCAAGATCATCTGTCGAAGATTGTTTCTCTTCTTCTCCGGTAAGAACCTCAAAGATCAGTGTGGATTTTCCCGATCCGGAGACACCGGTCACTGTTGTCAGACATCCACATGGAAAGCTTACATCAATATCCTGTAGATTGTTAAGATTCGCCCTATGAATCTGTATTACATCTCCATTACCCTTTCGATACGCGTCTCTGTGTTGATCCTTTCGACGAAGATATGTGCCTGTAACGGAGGAAGCCTGAAGCATCAACTCCTTAAGTGAGCCGCTCCCTACAATCTCACCACCCTGTTTTCCGGACCCAGGTCCGATATCTACAATATAATCAGCTACTTCCATCACATCGGTATCATGTTCAATAACAATTACTGTATTCTCTTTATCCCGTAGTTGCTTCAAAATATGGATCATACCTTCGGTATCCTGTGGGTGTAGACCAATGGTTGGTTCATCCATAATATAGATAATTCCGGTCAAATCCGACGCAAGCGCAGCCGCCAGCTTTATTCTCTGAAGTTCTCCCCCAGATAGGGTTATTGTCTGTCGATCCAAGGTCAGGTACCCCAACCCTACCCGCTTAATACGATCAAGCTTCGTAGTTAGATCCTCCAGATAACTTTCCACGAGTTCTCGATGCGTTGTTAGCATACCTGCATCCAGTTGCTTTACCCATTCCAACAGTTTATCCAGTGACAATAAGGATAATTGAGGAAGTCTTACATCCTCCACTGTAACTTTCCTGCTCAGTGAATTCAATCTTTCACCATTACACTCAGGGCAAAGATCGAGATAGAAATAGCGATTGTATTTCTTTGCATCTCCTCCCCTCTCAGACATTCTTCTCCATAAAGTAGTATAGATGCCTTCAAACCGTCCGGAAGCCACTGTCTTCGGCGGTAGAAGTTCCGGAAAACTCTGTTTGATCTCTTCGCTCTCCACTCCGTAGAGAAGCAGCACCTTATGATATCTACTATAATCTTTTACCGGCACTCCCTCCACGGAAGGCAGTCCATAATATTTAAATGCATGATAAAGTGACGCTATCTGATAGTCTCTATAATTTGCGTCCCAATAATCCACTGCCCCATCTTCCAGGGATA
>JAGFXQ010000248.1 GCA_017861355.1 Bacillota bacterium | reverse complement strand
ATATATCATAATGAAATTTCTCTTTGTTCGAAGTCCATGTGGAACTTCGAGTTTTTTAGAATTTTCAGGGTTGTTTCACTGTTCAATTATCAATGTTCAATTGCTTGTGATGCTTTAGTTTACTGTGTTTCTCAACGTCAGCTTGACTATCTTATCACGCATCTTCTTACTTGTCAACCACTTTTTTAATTTATTTTTTATTGTTTTTTTCATCAATAAAATTATCAAAAAAGTAGAACGGAGAATCAGGGATTTGAACCCTGGCGCCGCTATTAACGACCTACTCCCTTTCCAGGGGAGCCCCTTCAGCCACTTGGGTAATTCTCCATTAGGATGATTAAAACTTCCGTGTTAAATTACTATCTATATTGTCTAACAATTCCACAACAACTACATCTAGTGAAAGAAACTCGGGACGGAGAGAGTGGGATTCGAACCCACGGTTCCTTGCGGAATCACTAGTTTTCAAGACTAGCCCCTTAAGCCTCTCGGGCATCTCTCCAAACATCGCTTTGCTATTGTATCATCTCGATTAGCTTGTGTCAAGAGGTTTTCTATTATTCACGAAAGAAATTGTTTCTCTTTTTGATTCTTTTCACACAATAATATTTTCCAAATCGCTGTAACATTAGAAGAATATAGGTTGTCCGCTATACCAACCACTTCAAAATCGGGCATTTACTTCCGTCTAATTATCTCTTCTGCAAGGAATAGGTCCTCCGGGGTAGTAATCTTTATATTATTATAATCTCCCCGCAGCATTTTAACCGGCTTCTGAAGGAACATTTCATATATCATGGCATCATCGGTGATCGTGATACTCACTTCATCCTTCCTCCGATAAAACATCTCATATGCTTTCCGGATTGAACCGAACTCAAATCCTTGTGGTGTCTGGGCCGCCCATAGAGTATTCCGATCCGGAGTCGCAGTAATATCCCCTTCCGCATCTACTACCTTAATTGTCTCCTTCACCGGCATTCCCAGAATACATGCACTATATTCTCTCACACTATCTATCATTCGATTAATCTGATCTGCCGAGATAAAAGGTCTTGCACCGTCATGAATCAGTACATAGTCTGCCTGATCCGTATTTTTGAGTGCAGCATAAACCGAATCATATCGTTCTTTACCACCTTCTATAATCTTACTAACCTTAGTAATATGATATGACTCGACAATCTCTTTCCTGCAATAATCCACCTGGCCTTCTCCGGTCACAAGAATGATCTCGTTAACCATACTTTCTTCAAAAGCTTTTAAGCTATAGTAGATCACCGGTTTATCACATAATATAAGAAACTGTTTTGCAACAGCTGAATTCATACGTTTTCCCTGACCTGCTGCCAGTACAATCGCGGTTACTTTTTTCATAGTGCCCTCCGTATGTATCTTAACTCAGCAAAAAGCACGTCATCGTGCTTTTTGCAGTTAGAACTCTCTATTATTATCATTACTATCTATATTATTATCTCTACTAACGCTCTCCGATTTTCAGATTCGGAACTGCATTCAGATCAAGACCCGCTCTGGCTCCCTGGATATATTCATAATAAGCTGCTGCACCAATCATCGCTGCATTATCCGTGCAAAGAATGGTGGATGGATGGAAAAAGGACAGCTCATGATCCGCACAAGCCTTCATCATTGCTTCCAGTAATGAAGAATTCGCAGCCACACCTCCGGCAATTGCCACCTGCTTCATGCCATAATCCTTCGCTGCCTGCATCGTCCTCGTGACCAGAACATCAATCACTGCTTCTTGAAAGGACGCTGCAACATCTGCCCGGTTTATCTCCTCCTGCTTCATCTCGCAAGAATTAATATGATTGAGAACTGCTGATTTCACACCGCTGAAACTAAAATCATAGGGAGCACCTTCGATATGAGCTCTGGGAAATGCAATGGCTGATTTATTTCCCTCCTTCGATAGTTTATCTATCTTCGGCCCGCCCGGGTATCCAAGTCCAATTGCTCTGGCAACCTTATCAAAGGCTTCACCGGCAGCATCATCCCTGGTTCGTCCGATAATCTCATATCTTCCATACTCCTTCACCAGTACCAGATGGGTATGTCCACCGGATACAATCAGACACAAAAACGGTGGTTCCAAATCTTTATTCTCAATGTAGTTCGCCGAAACATGTCCCTCAATATGATGCACTCCAACTAACGGCTTACCTGTAGCAAAGCTGATTGCCTTCGCCTCAGCAACACCGACCAAAAGAGCGCCAACCAATCCCGGTCCATAGGTCACACCGATGGCATCGATATCCTGCAACGTTACACCTGCTGTAGTTATTGATTCTTCAATCACTTGATTAATTTTCTCTATATGCTTTCTGGATGCGATCTCAGGAACGACTCCTCCATAAAGCTTGTGTAATTCTATCTGTGAAAATATTATATTAGAGAGGACCTCTCTGCCATTCTTTACAACTGCTGCCGCAGTTTCATCACAAGAGGTCTCGATTGCCAATATTAAAATATCCTTATTCATAAAATCTCCATTCCCCTAGTTTGTCTGAGTGTCCGATGGTACTACCTGCCAGCCTAGGATCTTCCATTTTTTCTCCTTATCCTGTCGTAACATCATCTTCCAGGTCTCGGTGAATTTTCCATTCTCCTGAATGGTGAATGCCAGATAGATCACGGTATACTTGACACCCTCCAGTTCCTGTTCTTCCACCATATCCGAATCAACCAGATTATAGTTCGATATTCTGCGGTTTGCCTCTTTCCAGGATGCTATATCAGAATAGAGATTCTGCAGATAACTATCTTCCGGATTGGCCACCAGAAATTCCTCGTCATACAATTCCCTGATCTTTAAAGCCAAAGCTTCGATTTCTTCGTCCGAATTGTTATCATATAGATTCTTCATCATATTTCCGAACAGTTTCGTCACTTCTCTTGCGGTCTCAGGATAATTTTGATTCAAATCTTTATTCAGAAGCTTCTGAATCTCGGTCATATTCTCTGGTGAAGTTTCTTCCAGAGGCTTTGTGCGATAAGACCAATAAAAATAGAAAGAAAGAATAGCCAACGCTATCACCAACATAGTTGCAACCGTAGATGCCGTTCGATTTTTTGCTTTCTTCATACCGAAACCTCCTTAAGAGGACAGTTACTCGTCCTTATCAAACTCCAATGTTATACTTTTACGATCCTTGCCAACCTTTGTATTAGGGAATATCCTTCTTGCCTCCTCCAGATAGTCCTCCGGTCTGGTTAGGGAAGGGCTGTAATGTGTAAGCCACATTTCGGTAACCCCTGCTGTCTTAGCAAGTTTTGCAGCTTCCCGGAAGGTCATATGCTTGTATTCCTTTGCCTTGTTATCTTTGTCCTGCTCACCATACATACCTTCACATATGAAGAGATCAGATCCTTCTGCATTGTCTGAGATCGACTTAGTTGGTCTGGAGTCAGTGCAATATGTCAGTAAAGTTCAATAAAATTCAATGTAAAAGGTAACTCGGGAGCTATAACACGAAGCGCATTCACCACACGCTCGAGACCTTTGGGTCCAATTAAGGTTACCGGTTCCGTACGGTCAGCATTGCCCATGGAAAGTAATAAACCAGGCAACCCACTAATATGATCCCCGTGGTAATGGGTAAAACAGATCGTATCCACAGAATGAAAGCTCCATCCCTTCTCTCGAATTGTAATCTGTGTTCCTTCTCCACAATCAATCAACAAACTACTTCCATTATATCTCGTCATCAGCGCTGTCAGCCATCTTCCCGGAAGAGGCATCATACCACTGGTACCTAACAAACATACATCTAACATTCTTTAGCCTTTCTATTCATAGGTTCTCATTGTCTTTACCTACATTTACTAACTGTATTTTAACAGTATATCCAATCTTTTGTCCAGACAATTGTTATTCTGCCTATGAGTTGTATAATTCTAATTCTTTACTGACGATTGCTATGCATGCAATCTGCTTACCTTATATATATCGGTAATGTCGATCCCTATCAATAGAATATCAGACTTTTTTCTATTGATAAACCAAGTCATTCTACCTAACAATCGCAAATATTTCTGTATCATACATTAAAAAAGCTATGATAACCTGTGAACAACCAGATCATCATAGCTATTAGTTTATCATGGCCAACCCCTTACCGGATCGCCACGATGAATATCAATTATAATACCTCCAGCTTCTTACGAACCTCAACCGGAATCACAAAAGCTGAAATCATCTTATCATAACATTCTTCACATAGATTGAATTGGTGTACCTCCATGTCTCGGCTCGAAAAGTAACCCCACTCCTTTGTAGCCTCAAATGCATCTTCTTTCAGAATTCCATTCTCAACCTTAAGTTCCTTACCGCAAGAATTGCAACAAATCGGAATCTCAATGCTCTTATTAACAATATTTGTTTTTTTCACGACTTATCCCTCCTGATATGATACATGCATCACTCTTAGGTCTATTATAATACGAGCCTGAGGTTTTTGACAGTGGGAATTACTGTATCGTATTCAACCACATAATGACAGCATCTTCTTTGGGTTTAGAATAAAAGTCCTTCCGTATCCCCGCCCGCTGAAAACCCAAGTCTTCATACAGCCGGATCGCAGGTTCATTGGAGTAGCGTACCTCGAGAGTGAAGGAGGCAATACCCCTAGCTCTCCCTTTTTCAATCAGAGCTTTCATCATGTCGGCACCGATATGTTGACGCCGGTATTCCTTCTTGACTGCAACATTGAAGATATCACCTTCATCCATCACACCCCAGAAACCACAGTAACCGGCAATCGTTCCATCGATATCCACTACCAGATAGTCATTTTTGTCATCCAGTAATGAATTCCGAAAATCATCTTTGCTCCATGGATCCGAGAATGTTTCATTTTCTATGGCACAGACCTGTTCTAAATCGGCCTCTGTCATTCTTCGTATTTCCATACCCACAGCCTCCATAGCCTTGTCGCAACCTTCTATTTCTCAAGTATCAATTTGTTCAGAATAAGATCAATTTGCAGAATCTAGCTTCTCTGCTCTTTCCCGTTCTGCCTGAGATAACCGAAGGTAAACCGGTTCATGCTTCCACGCTTCTTCCTGTGCATTCTTATGATACAACTCCATACCAAGAGCTCCGATTGCTCCTGCTCTCTGACGGTTCAAATGAATCGGAGCAAAGTGAAAGGCTACCTTGGTTTTCTCTTCAATCATTTCTTTATATACAGCAGTTCCATCTCCAAGAAAGATTACTTCTCTACCGATTCTGTTGATTTCCTCTAACAGTGCCTCAACTTCGATAGCAACCTGTTCCTTTACTGTCTTAAATTCTCCACCCTCAAATTCATACAATCCGGTATACACCTGATTTCTTCTTGCATCCATAAGTGGACAGATCAATTTGTCTGTGCCGTAGAGATTGTAGGCAAGTCCATCCAAAGTCGGAACCGATATAATCGGTTTGTTCAGTGCAAGTCCTAACCCTTTTGCCGTCGCACTGCCAATACGAAGACCGGTGAAAGACCCCGGGCCTGCAGCAACAGCAATGGCATCCACTTCCTCCAAATTTATCTCTACCATTTTCACTATTTCATTCAACATAGGAAGGAGCGTCTGTGAGTGTGTCTTCTTATAATTAACGGTATATTCCGCAAGCATGGCATCTTCTGTTACTATGGCTACTGATGCAACTAAACCTGAGCTATCCAATGCTAATATTTTCATCTCTCTTTATGTCCCGTGATGGTACGGGGCATTTCCTCCTCTTCTATCTATTCAACCGATATTTCACGATAATCAAAGCCTTGATCCAGTTTCTTCTTTATTGTAATCATTGTCCTTTTCTGCGGGAGCAGCTCCTCAATCAGCTCTGCCCATTCAATCAGACATACTCCATTGCCAAAGAAATAGTCTTCGTATCCTATTTCCTCCATCTCATCAATATCTGCAATCCGATATACATCAAAGTGATAGAGAGGGAGTCTTCCACTGTCATATTCCTGAATGATGGTAAAGGTTGGGCTGCTTACCGGCTCCTCTATCCCAAGACCCTTTGCAAAGCCCTGCGTAAAGACCGTCTTACCGACACCCAGATCCCCACTAAGGCAGAAGATCTGACCCTTCTCCGCATTGGCACCCATTCGGTAACCCAGTTGATAAGTATCCTGTGTATTATAACTATCTATCCTCATGATAAACCGTACCTTTCATTCACTATCTTAAGATGCCTTACGACAGCCTGCCTTCTCTAATCGCTTGTTCTAAACGGCATCATTATATCAGAAATGTTCAAAAAAAGATAGAGCATAATTGATCCTCAAGGTACAATCCCCTCAGATTAGGAATGCATTGACTTAAATGATAGTTTTGTTATGATAAAAATATAGTCGGACTTTCACAAAATGAGCATCATAAATGATATATAGCAATTGAAGTCAAGAAATATATTCCAAATCGAGTTATCCTCTATGTATAGGTGGTGAAAAAATGAGTAATGCGGAGACATACAAGGTTGTTCAGAAAATTCAAGAATATATGGAGAAGAAGCTATCCCAACCCATTACCTTAAGGGAACTAGCAGATGTCGCAGGGTATTCTCCTTGGCACATGTCCCGAATATTTAAGGAGGTAACCGGCAAGACCCCCTTTGATTATCTTCGAGCGCTGCGCCTGACAAAAGCCGCACTGCTGTTACGGGATAGTGAGACAAAAATTCTCGATGTTGCACTTGATTTTGTCTTTGATTCTCACGAAGGCTTTACCAGAGCGTTCTCGAAGGAATTCGGATTATCTCCCTATAAATACAGTAAATTCACCCCGCCAATCCAACTGTTTCTGCCTTACAAAGTATACAACACCTATATAGAACTTCATAAGGAGAAAAGAAAAATGAGTGAAGAAAGCAAAACCAAATCCGTATTTGTTCAGATCGTCGAGCGACCCGCCCGAAAGGTGCTCTTAAAAAGAGGGTATAAAGCTGAAGAATATTTTGCTTATTGCGAGGAAGTCGGCTGCGATATCTGGGCTGTACTAACCAGCGTTAAGGAAGCTCTCTATGAACCGATTGGCATGTGGATGCCGAAGCATCTGGTTACACCCGGAACTTCTCTCTATGTACAGGGTGTAGAGGTACCCCTTACCTATTCCAATGCTGTACCGGAAGGCTATGAACTGATAGAATTACCCCCTTGTACCATGATGGTATTTCAGGGAGAGCCTTACGACGATGAGAATTTTAGCGATGCGATTGAAGAAGTCTGGGAGCACATTAATCACTTTAATCCAATGATTTATGGATACGAATGGGACCCCGAGGCTGCACCCCGCTTCCAGCTGGCACCCATGGGTTACCGGGGCTACATTGAAGCCAAACCCGTGAAAAAAATCGGCAAATAATACAAACTCGATCTGATTCACAACGGGGATGTTGCTTAACAATTCACGTTAAGCAACATCCCCGATTCATTTTTACATTCAATACGATACGTAATTATTGTTCATGATGAGATGGATTTTATCTCATCCGAATTTATTCCGCTATTCTTCCCTTCAGAAGACGATAGGTATAATAACCAAGGACGGAGACACCAATTCCCTTCATAATGTTATATGGTGTGATACCGATAATTACGAGACTCGCGAGATCCTTAACTGCAGATAGATTGCTTGACGCTATCCCTACGATGACATCCATTCCGCCAAAGAGTTTTGCATACAGCGGAAGCATAATATAGTAGTTAAGAAGTGCTCCGGTGAGAGACATCGCAACGGTGCCCAGCGCAAAAATAAAGATCATAAACAGAGCGTCTTTGGTTTTCTCCTTGCTCTTTGTTTCGCTATTGCGTATGGTTACTTCCTGAAGCTTCTTCTTCATACGAAGCTTATATAGCACACCAACCGGAATAATATAGGCACTACTGATTAAAAAATTCGCCAGCTCTCCGACCATTCCTGTAGTCGAAGCCGTGGTTGCTTTGATCAGATTCTTCACCAGTTCAACAAATACACCAGCAAAAGGTCCATAGATTAACGCGGCGATAACCGCAGGAATATCACTAAACTCAAATTCCAAAAATCCCAGATACTTAAAGGGAAGATGGATCAGCATCAATACATAAGCCAGTGCTGACAGAAGACCAATGGTTACCAATTGCTTTGTTGAGAACATACTTTTTCTTTGTGTTACTACATTTGATTTCATATTTTTCTCTCCTTTTAATTGAAAAGGAAAAATTCTTGGTGGTGCAGCTTTTTTTGGAATCAAAAAGCCCCGATTCTAAATACATCAAAATCGGGGAATATCATCGCAAAATAATCTGCTTTTCTTCTCACATCCAGACTTTACTGTCGGTTTTGGAATTGCACCAAATCAGTCACTGATGATTATCTCATCAATGAGTCGCGGACTTTACCGCCGGTCGGGAATTTCACCCTGCCCCGAAGAATTTACCTTTATTCATTTTTTACAGCTTCATCATACAACAGTATCTCTGTATTGTCAATATACAATGTAAGTTGATTTTAAGTAAAGTTTTGGGAACATTCAATCAGTCATATCACTATCCAATCTGGAGTCTTAGCTGTAACTATCTACAGATTTCCCTTCAACCAATCCTTCCCTACTCCTGCTGCCTCACGGACATAATAATGAGGAGCCATAAGAAGTTCGGTTGGCGCAACCAATGCGTATAGCTTCGTTAACCCCTGTTTCCTGGCTAGCTTTACCGTACGAAAGATATGAAATCCGTTTGTCACAATAGCAATAGAAGCATTCTCATGCATCAGGCTTTTACTAAACCGGATATTTTCAATCGTATTGGAGGATTGCTCTTCCGCCAGTATTCGGTCCAGATTAATCCCCTGTTCCATGAGATAAGCTTTCATCGCTGCTGCCTCTGAGATCAACTCCTCAGTACCCCTTCCCCCGGTTACGATCACTCTGGTTCTCGGGTTAGCCCGTAGATAGGTC
>JAGFXQ010000247.1 GCA_017861355.1 Bacillota bacterium | reverse complement strand
GGCGGTAATCGGATGAAACAACAGAAGCCTCTATTGCAGGTAAATAATCTAAAACAGCATTTTAGAATAAACCGTAAGTTTACTGTACGGGCGGTGGACGGAGTAACTTTTGAGATCTATCCGGGCGAGACTTATGGTCTGGTAGGAGAATCAGGCAGTGGTAAATCCACCATCGGACGTTCCATTATTCGTCTGTATGAACCGACCGCAGGAGAAGTAGTCTTTAACGGCAAGAATATCTCCGGCAAATTATCGGCTAAGGATACTCAGTTCCTTCGAACTAAGATGCAGATGATATTCCAGGACCCTATGGCCTGTCTCAATCCAAGAAAGAAGGTCATGGATATTATCGCTCAAGGTCTTGATATCCATCATTTGTATAAGACACAGGAGGAGCGTAGAACGAAGGTATATCAGATTCTCGACATGGTTGGACTGGCTAGTGAGCATGCAGATCGTTATCCGCATCAGTTTTCCGGTGGACAGAGACAGCGTATCGGTATCGCCAGAGCCTTGATCATGAATCCGGACCTGATTATTGCAGATGAAGCAATCAGCGCTTTGGATGTATCGATTCAGGCGCAGGTGGTTAATCTTATGAAGGATATTCAGACGAAGACGAATACGGCTTATCTGTTTATCGCCCATGACCTATCTATGGTAAAATATATCTCGGATCGTATCGGTGTATTACACCTTGGACATCTGGTAGAAACGGGTACCAAGGATGAAATCTTTAATAATCCGATACATCCTTATACCAAGTCGTTGTTGTCTGCGATACCACAGCCTAATCCACTCGAAGAGAAGAAGAGGGTAGCAGTCAGCTATGATTATCGCACCAGTGGAATTGATTATCATAAGGGAACCCAACAGCATATCAACGGGCAGCATTATGTACTGGCGACTCCGGAGGAGCTTGCAGATTGGACTAAGTAAGCGGTATAGAAGAAATCAATATGCAAGACATCGTTATCCAAGAAATCGATATCCAAGGAATCGATATCCAAGAAATCGATATACATCAAATTCGGGTAAATTAAATTAAGATTAATTTATTATGTATAACATCAAAGGACATGCAAAAAGGGCACAATAAAAGGATTATGCTTATACCGGGATAGCGTTCAGTTATTCTGCGATGTAGCATAGTCCTTTTTATTATGGCCCTCTACAATCAGCAGCGAAATCTTTGTATTAATCACGGCATTTGTATGGAGATTACCGGCAACAAAGCAAGGAATAAGAGGTAATGATTGATAAAATTTTCCTGTAATGATATACTAGTTCTCAAAGAAACAGAAGGAGTGATCGAATTATGATATATCCTAAGAACCTGGAACATGGGTATAAAATCGGAGTCACAGCAACCTCTGCGGGCTTTGTTGAAGAAACAGACTTGGTACGGTTGGAGAATGGAGTAAGACATTTTGAAGAATTGGGATATCCGGTAATTGTGACGGATAATGTTAGGACATGCGACAAGGGAAGAAGCAGTGATGGTCCGACCAGAGCAAGGGAATTGATGGAGTTAATTCAGAACCCGGAGGTACGATCAATTATCGCAGCCAGCGGAGGAGATTACCTCGTGGAGATGCTTCCCTACCTTGATTATGAAATGATAAAAGCTAACCCGAAGTGGATGCAAGGATATTCCGATACCACGGGTCTTACATTTACAGTCACAACGAATCTTGATATAGCCACACTGTATGCGAACAATTTTGGTGCCTTCGGAATGAAGAACTGGCATAGTTCACTTGGTGATAATCTTAGTGTATTAGAGGGGCAGGACATCATTCAAAGAAGCTTTGAACAATATCAGGATGGCTTTCAGTCCCGTATCACGGGACTAGAAGAGTTTGATCTTCAGAAAGAGGTGCAGTGGAAAAACCTCTATACGGCGGATTATAACAAAAAGAATGAACTGGTAATAAAAGGACGGGCGCTTGGGGGCTGCCTGGATGTTTGCCTTAATCTGGTGGGAACCAGATATGATAAGGTGAAGGAATTCAGCAAACGATATCAACAGGATAAGATACTATGGTTTTTGGAGAGTTTCGCGCTGGGCTCCGATGCCTTGTATCGGGGATTATGGCAGCTAAGGGAGGCCGGCTGGTTTGAGCATGCCAGCGGTTTTGTCTTTGGGCGACCCTGTATGTATGATATGAATGAGGGTATCCCTTACGAGGAAGCTGTATTAACTGCACTTGGTGAATTGAACTTACCAATTATATTAGATGCAGATATCGGACATAAGCCACCGCAGTTTACGATGGTCAATGGTGCAATCGCAACCATTTTCAGCCACGGCGGCAGAGGTAGTATCCTATTTGAGAGAAGGTAAATGGGTGCATGGAGAGGGAAGGTCAAAAACATTCAATAGGGGAAATTGCAGACAAACTAAAGAAAGTAGTCAGAAGGATCACAGGAGGGGATGAGAACCACGCAGGTACGAATCTGGGAAGCATCGTATTTCCATTGCTTCATTTTATCTGCATAGTACTGTATCTGGAAGTAATGTTTCATTTTTTAGTCTATCGGGAATTTGATGCTAAAATCATATATCCGATTTTATTTGCTATACCCTTTGGGGCAGTAATGACTTTTTTGACTGGCTTGTGTTCTGCCAAGATAAATCGCATCCTCCTTATTGCGAGTTCGATCCTGATCTGTCTGGTTTTCCAGGTGCAATTGGTTTATTTTAATGTCTTCAAAGTGTTTTTTTCTTTTCAGATCATGGGTATGGCAGACGATGCCATATCAGAATTCGGCTCCGACGCAATCACATATATTAAGGGTAATATCGGGGGACTGATCATTCTGATGATGCCCCTGGTATGGCTTGGCTTGATCATGAATAACCGCATTGATTACCGGAGACGTAATATTAAGAAGCAGGCACTCCTCTTGGGAAGTGGTGTGTTAATGCATGCGATGGTCCTGTTGACCTTACTGCTGTTTGGAAAAGCGGACTATTCTCCTTATGATCTGTATTTTAATTCCAAGGTACCGGAGCTGTGCGGAAAACAGCTTGGTATCACTGCTATGACCAGACTGGATTTCACAAGGCTGTTCGATCCGGAAGAGGAGCTTGTGCTGGCAGAAACCATGTCTATAGTGAAGCCGGTAATCACGTCTACCATTCTTCCGACGCAGATACCGACTCATTCGCCCGAACCAACCGAAGAGGCGAAACCGGAGTCAACCCCTGTTCCAACCTTAGCTCCGACGATAGTCCCGATCGATACTTCTCCAAATGTGATGAATATTGATTTTAAGCAGTTAGCAGAGAACGAGAACAGCAAGACGATCAAGACACTCCATAATTACTTTGCATCGGCTACTCCGACAAATAAGAACGAATATACCGGCAGATTCAAGGGCTATAATCTCATTATGATTACCGCTGAAGGCTTCTCACCGTTTGCTGTGAATGAGGACAAGACACCAACCCTTGCCCGGTTAGTCAACGAGGGCTTTGTATTTCGCAATTTTTATACTGCTTTGTGGCAGACCAGTACAAGCGACGGTGAATATGTGGCTATGACCGGATTAATCCCTCAGGGTACAAGAAGTATGTATCGTGGGAGGAGTAACCTATGGCCATTTTCCTTAGGCCATCAGTTTAATCTTCTGGGAGTAGAAAGTAAGGCTTATCATAACCACACCTATACTTATTATCAGCGTAATGAAACCCATACGAATCTGGGGTATCTATGGAAAGCAAAAGGAAATGGGCTCGAACTTCCAAGCGACTGTTGGCCTGGTTCCGATCTTGAGATGATTGATGCAACGACCGGTGAGTATATGATGGAATCTCAATTCCATGTATATTATCTGACGGTGAGTGGACATATGAACTATACCTTTGCTGGAAATGCAATGTCGGCTAAGAACCGTGAGCTGGTTCAGGATCTGCCTTACTCAGAGGATGCAAAGGCATATATTGCAAGTCAGATCGAACTGGACAAAGCACTTTCTTTACTGATACAGCGGCTGGAGGAAGCCGGAGTGGCAGATCATACAGTCATTGCTCTCAGTGCGGACCATTATCCTTATGGGTGGGAAAAGTACAAACTGGATGAAATGGCTGGCCATGAAGTCGATCCAAACTTCGAGATTTATAAAAATCACTTCATCCTTTGGTGTGAAGGAATGAAAGAAAATATTATCATTGAGGAGCCCTGTACCAGTCTGGATATACTTCCGACTTTATCCAATCTGTTTGGATTGGAATATGATTCCAGGCTACTGATGGGTCAGGATATTCTCTCGGATGCAGAACCGCTGGCGATTTTATCAAATCGGAGTTTTATTACGGATAAAGTAATGTATAATTCCACAACCGGAGAGGCAACCTTACTTACCAAGGAACCATTACCGGAGAATTATATCAGTAATCTGAACAAGTTAATCAAAAATAAATTTTCTGTATCCAAGAGTATGTTGGAAGAGGACTATTACCGTTATCTGTTTCCGGAATAACCGGAAAAGAAATGCAGCTTATCTGCGAAGAGAATGTAAATTAACTCATTGATTTCCTCATAATTGTGCTATATTATAGTATTAAGAATATTGTTATATTTTGTCGTATGAACAGGTATTGAATGAAGTAGATACCTTCAGCAAAGGATACGGTGAATTCGATGGGTGGAAGGATCGGTAGAAGAACAATAATATTACTATGTGCTTTCACTGCAATCAGCATGGGGGTTTTACTCGGTTGCAATAGATCTGAGAATGTCCCGAGGGCATTACCGGTAGATCAGGAACAATCGAAAGCAGAGAAGATAGATTCGGAGAAGCTGGATTCAGACAAGATGAATGCAGATAAGGAAGGAAAAGTTCTGATTGTTACCGGTGAATATGTGCCTTATGTGGGTGAAGATCTCGAGAATCAAGGTTTTATAACAGAACTGATAGAGAAAGCCTTGACCAATGCGGGAATCGATTATCGAATCGAGTTTTATCCCTGGGCAAGATGTTCTGAGATGGTACAAAGCGGTGAAGCATGGGCTGCCTACCCATACGGACATTCGGAACAGAACGATAAAACTTATTTATTTTCGAATACCGTTTTTAGTACGAAACATAAATTTTACTACTTAACTGAGAATGATAGAATAACCAAGGAAGCACAGAGCTTTTCTGCCATCGGAGATTTTAAAGACTATGTTTTCGGTGGAGCGAACGGCTATTGGTATGGCTCACCGAAGGATTTTGAAGCACTAGGTGTTCAAGTCGAGTGGGCTGACAATACCGATGCATTAATTAAAATGCTGTATGCAAAAAGAATTGATTTTTTCATTGAAGATGAACTTGTCTGTGATGAAGCAATACAGAGACTCTTTCCAAAGGAAAAAGATAAATTTGCATCACTTCCTGCGAACGCAAGAGAGCAGGATTATTATATGATTGTATCACCTGATTATCCTAATACGGAGGTACTTCTTGAGCAATTTAATTCTGCAATGAAATAACTCCAACAATATCACCAACAATAACACCAACAATAACACCAA
>JAGFXQ010000052.1 GCA_017861355.1 Bacillota bacterium | reverse complement strand
GGATTATATGGCTGGCAGCAGGGAGGAGAGACCCTGGCAAAGCCGGACTCAGCGAATTATTATCGTAAAATCGGAAGTCAGTCGGAGTTCAAGAAACTGATATCGGAATTCGAGGAGAAGAAGATCGATATCTCCTATGCCAGAGATTATACCACGATCAATAAGGAGATGCTGAGCTATCACAATACAGCAATCCGTCATGTTAACTCCTGGTATCTTGAACTGAATAAGATGTATATTCTTCCGGCAAATGTACCGATCTGGGTATTCGGTTATGCTACACCAACCAAGAGTGCAGCATGGTTTGATAAGCAGCTGGAACGGGTGGGATCTTATTCCAACTCTATGACGGTTGCGGGAATGTCGAATCTGCTTTCCAGTAACTATGACAGTTCGGGAATTAAGATGACTGCGACACAAGCAATTGATTTATATCAGGAGACCTTCGCGAAAGCAAAGAATAAGCTTAAGCTGAATATGGAAACACCGAATATGTATCTGTGGAAATATACGGACCGTTATCTCTTAAGTCCGGTTGGGACCTCCCAATATGTATTTGAGACAGATGCAGTTCCGTTTTTACAGATGGTTCTTGACAATACCATGGAGGTGTACGCACCTTATTCCAACTTCTCCTTCTATACACAGACGGATATTCTGAGAATGATTGATTATAATCTGTCACCCTCCTTTATCCTAACTAAGGAACCTTCTCATCTGCTTGCTGCGACTGCATCGGCTGACCTTTATTCAACTGAGTTTGAGCAGTATAAGGATTTAATTGCTAAGGTATATTCCCAGGTGAATGGTGTACTGAATCAAGTGGTGGATTATGAATGGGTTGGCAGAAGAGTACCTCAGAATGGAATTATCATTAACACCTATTGTAAAGGGGAAGAACAGAAAGAAATCGTAATCAATTACACACAAGAGAACTATAACGACCAAGCTATCACTGTTGCACCTCTCAGTGCAGCCGTAATATCGGCAGAGGAGGTGCAGTAATGAGCAGGAAGAAGACGACCTCATATCAACAAAGACAGAATAAACAGGGGTACCTTTTTATGATGCCCTGGATCATTGGATTTGCTATTTTTACGGCAATCCCGTTTATTGCAACCATTTATCTGAGCTTTACCGAAGTCAGGCAGACAGTAATTGGTTTTGAATTTAAGTGGATCGGGCTGGATAATTACATCATGGCATTTTTTCAAAATGTTGAATTTATACCTGCCGTATTAGCCTTCCTGGGTATGATTATACCGTATACCTTTGTGGTGGTAATCTTATCCTTTATTCTGGCCTACCTTCTGAATCGGATTACCTTTTTACGAGGGTTGCTGCGAACAATCTATTTCCTTCCAGTAATTATCATGTCCGGGCCGGTGATGTATCAGCTGCTGGACTCGAATTCGATCACAAACAATGCGGAATCCTTAAGGGAATTCAGTGAGATATTCCTGGTGCAGATGATATATACCTATTCGCCGCAGTTTGCAAGAATTTTAGTGGGAATATTCGAACAGCTTTCCATTATCCTATGGTTTACGGGAATACCGATCATTTTGTATATCAACGGACTTCAGAAGATCAATCCCAGCTTGTTTGAAGCAGCGCAGATTGACTCGGCGAATTCCTGGCAGATACTCTGGAAGATCGTCATACCGATTATCAAACCGATTGTACTGGTAGTTACGATCTTTACCATCGCCAATATCGGTACCTTCTCCATTAATCCGGTCTATGATTTGATTCGGACCGCAACGGAGAATACCAGCGGAGGACTCGGCATCGCTTCTACCTTCGCTTGGATCTACAGCTTACTTGTTTTACTTATCATCGGAGCAGCTTTTTTAATCTTTCGGAACAGAGAAAAAGGAAGGAGGCACTATTAGTATGAAGACAAATTATCTGCATCGGTTAACGCGCCTCCATAAGTTCCAGCTTGTACTGAAGCTTGGCATTTACTTTATATTGATCTGCATCAGCTTTATCTATCTGGAACCGATATTTAAGATGATCTCCATGTCCTTCATGTCCTACAAGGATGTAATTGACCCTTCGGTTGAGTGGCTGCCGAAAAAACCTTCCTTCAACAACCTTATGGTGGCTGGAACCGTTCTTGATTTGAAGACCACTCTGGTGAATTCAATCTGGTATTCTGCAGTACTTGCCATAGGGCAGACGATTGTCTCTGCAATGACCGGTTTTGCATTATCCAGGTACACCTTCCGTTTTAAGAAGATCTGGATTATGATGATCATATTGGCATTCATCATACCGATACCACTGCTGATGATACCCAGATTGATGCTGTTTATCTCTGCACAGAATATGCTGGGCTTTAATCTGATCGGAACGCCGATACCACAGCTGGTTATGGCGCTCTTCGGACAGGGTGTCAATTCTACAATACTAGTTTTAATATTTTATAATTTCTTCAACTTGATTCCTTATTCCCTGGATGAGGCAGCGATGATCGACGGAGCCGGACCGATGAAGGTATTTACCCAGATCGCATTAAGACTGTCCGCTTCCACGGTATTGGTAATATTCCTGTTTTCCTTTGTCTGGAACTGGAACGAGACCTATGTGACCGGTACCTTGGTACGTAATAGCATAGAACTGTTGCCGACAAAGCTGAATATGTTTGATAGTGCCTTCGCATCCTTTGCATCTGCCGGAAGGGGAACCGCGCAGTTCAGGATAAATGAGGCGTATAAGATGTCTGCCACGCTGATTTCCATTACACCCTTACTTATTCTATACGCATTCGTGCAGAAGCAGTTTATCCAGGGTATAGAAAATACGGGTATTACCGGCGAATAAATGTGAATAAAGAATTCGTGGAGCTGAATTCTTTATTCAAACTCAGAAGTTTGTGCCTCCGTCTTCCTCGGCAAAAACTAACTCAAAGAGCAGCGAACCGAAGAAAAAGTGGCATTTTATAGTGACAAGAATTTAATGTAAGTGCAGGGTGTCAAAAGCCCAACGATAAATTTGGCCACATCAATTTGCACATTCAATATACTCAAATTCTGTGATACAAACATGGTTTATTAAGCAACTGTATGAAGTCGTTGGTACTTAGACCCCGTACTGTGGGGTCTTATGTACCACTACGTACTTCATCCAAGCGGGAGCGTGTTGCGTATAAACCATGTATGTATCACAGATAGATAACCTAATTGTGCAAATTGATGTACGATAAAAATATGGGCTTTTGACACCCGGATCATAATATTATGCGGAGTATCGCTGTCTCTGCATCCGAAGGATCACCTCCCCAGAGAAAATAAGAAACAAGAGTTCACTTATTGGTCGATCGGATTCAGAGACAGCGGTACTCCTACCACAAGAAAGTAGGTATAACCGTGAGGGGTATAAACCGAAATATATGGAAACAAAGCTTAAGAATCGTTCTTTCTGCCAGTGTGATATTGTCAGCAGGTTCACTGTTTGGTGCATGTCAGGCAGAGGAGGACGGTTATCGGACCGGAGCAAAGGTGTCCGACGCTTATGTGAATCCGGATGCGGCTGGGGAGATAGCCAAAGAGGATTTGAAAGCGGTCGGATATCAATATGATTATGATAATTTGTCCTATGATCTGGTATGGTCGGATGAATTTGATTATGAAGGGCTTCCGGAGTCCACAAAATGGGATTATGATACCGGTGGAAGCGGCTGGGGCAACAATGAACTGCAGTACTATACCTCGGATCAGAATGCTTATGTCACAGAGGGCAACCTTGTGATCGAAGCAAGAAAAGAGGAGTACGAAGGGAAAGGTTACACCTCAGCCAGATTGGTGACAAGAGGAAAAGGCGATTGGCAGTATGGGAAGATTGAAGTCAGAGCGAAGCTTCCTGCGGGATGTGGTACCTGGCCTGCCATCTGGATGCTTCCAACGGATTGGGAATATGGCGCCTGGCCTTCGTCAGGAGAAATTGACATCATGGAGCACGTGGGATATAATCAGAATAATATACATGCTTCGATACATACCCAGTCCTATTATCACAAGATAAATACACAGAAGACGTCCACCAAAGTAGTGGACGGAGCAAGTGAGGACTTTCATATTTACAGCATAGAATGGCTGCCGGATAAGATCCTGGCCTATATTGACGGAGAACAATATTTTTCCTTTGAACCGAGTAAGCTGAAAAAGAGTCCTACCTATAAGGAGTGGCCTTTTGATAAGCGAATGCATCTGCTACTGAATATCGCGGTGGGAGGCGATTGGGGCGGTGCAAAAGGGATTGATGATGCTGTATTCCCGGTTCAGATGCTGGTTGACTATGTCAGGGTATATCAGAGTAAGGAGATTAGTGCATTAGTAAAATAATCTCCTTCCGATTATGCTAAGTTGCGTGGACAAATATAGAAGAAGTCAGGAGAGAAACATATGGTAACGATCAAGGATGTGGCTAAGGAAGCAGGAGTAGCAATCTCTACCGTGTCAAATGTATTAAATAACGTAGATATTGTAAGTGACGAGAAGAAGCAAAGGGTATTGGCGGCCGTGGAGAAGCTCAAATACGTGCCAAATATGAATGCAAAATTTTTAAAGTCAAATAAGAAGAATACCATCGGCTTATTCCTTACCAGTGTCCAGGGTGACTATTACCGTATGCTAATCCAGGCAATCCATCTTCAGTGTAAACTGAAGGGATATCTGCTTAACATCTATATCAGCAATGAGAACACCAGTGATGAAATCTATGGCATGATTATTTCCTCCGGTGTGGAAGGTGCAATTGTATTAAATGAGCGTCTTCATGATGAATATGTAGGCCGTATCGCTTTAACAAAGATGCCGATAGTTTTTATTGACCGGGAATATGCAGGGGAGCGCATGTCCAGCGTCATGATCAATAATCTGGAGGGTGCTACCCTGGCAATGGAATATTTGATCAAACAGGGACACCGGAGAATTGGATATATTCATGGAATCTATAACTTCGATGATGAAGCCAGATATCAGGCTTTTGTCAATACGATGAACAAATATAGTCTCCCGATTGACGATAACTTGATTCTTCGGGGATATTTTGAAGATGCGGTCGCTTACAGCGAGATGCGTGTTTTGCTGCTGAAAGGGATCGAAATTCCGGAGGCTTTCTTCTGTGCGAATGATGAGATGGCCTGGGGCTGCATCCGAGCACTGACGGAAAGTGGATATAAGATTCCACAGGATGTCTGTGTCATTGGTTTTGATGATATTATGCTGTCCTCCTATTATATTCCGGCGCTGACTACAATCCACAGCCCGGTAACAGAGCTTGGTAATGTAAGTGCAACAGAGCTGTTCCGTCTTATGGAGCAGGAGAGCAATGATCAGGGTAGAATTACAAGACTTTCACCCAGTCTGGTTGTCAGAGATACCTGTAAGGTTAGAATATAAGAATGATTGAAGGGTATTACATTGGGAAGGGATCTGTTTTACCCAACCCGATGCAACACCCTTACTTAATGATATGTCGAATTATAGTGAAACGGGGGTAATATAGAATGAACAATTATCAACTACTTGGTGATGTATATAAGATAGAAGGCTACGATGAACTGCCTGCATTCTCCAGCTTTTTACCTGGCTTGGCAGGGAAAAAGGGAATTCCGCTGTGGGTATACTATACCAATCGCGGACAGGGTGTGAACAGCTTTGGTATCCATCATAAGAATAATGCAATTATGGAGTTTAACCCGGCCAACACGGCATATGAGAATGTGTCTGTGAAGGGGTTTCGTACCTTTATCCGTTGTAACGGACAATTCTTCGAACCTTTTCGTGAGTATAACCCGCAAGCAAAGCGCAATTTCTTTATTCGTAAGAACAGCTTCTGGATTGAGGAAACGAATCACGAGTTTGGTCTGAAAATCACAGTCAAGTACTTTGTATTACCGAACAACAGTATCGGTGCGCTGGTGAGAACAGTGGAAATCGAGAATCTGGACAAAACAGAGAAGAAGCTTGAGATACTGGATGGACAGCCGAAGATTATCCCTTACGGAATAACCAACAGTCAATATAAGGAGATGTCCAACCTGTTCAAGAGCTGGACTGAGATTAAGAATATTGAGGAGAAAGCACCCTTCTATACGATGCGCTCTTCCAGTGATGATTCCGCAGAGGTGTCAGAGGTGGAAGGTGGTTATTACTATGTAGGTATCCATGATGGAAAGATTATGCCGGTGCTCTATGATGCAGAGGTAATCTTCGATTTTGATACCTCGTTGGTACAGCCGATTGCTTTCCTGAAGAATTCGCTGACAGAACTGCTTACGCATAATCAGTGCTTCTATAATAAGGTTCCTTGTGGTTTTACACCCTTAAGTCTGAAGCTGAATGCAGAGGAGAAGGATTGTTTTTATTCCTTGACCGGTTTTGCAGGAACCTGTGAACAACTGAATGCAAAGCTGCCGGAATTCTGTGCAGAGGATTTTATACTTCGAAATGAAACCATGGCAGATGAATTGGTTGATCAGCTGACCGCGGACATCAGGACTCATTCCGGAATGCCTGTCTTTGATCAATATATGGAGCAGAATTATCTGGATAATTTCCTGAGAGGAGGCTATCCCATTGTCTTCGGTAAAGAGCAGAATAAGTCGGTAGTGCATCTCTTCAGCCGTAAACACGGCGATCCGGAGAGGGACTATAATTTCTTCTCGATCGCCGGTGAGTATTATTCTCAGGGCAATGGCAACTTCCGAGATGTAAATCAGAACCGTAGAAATGATGTATTCTTTCATAATGAAATCGATGATTTTAATATAAAAACCTTCTTTGAACTGATTCAGATTGATGGTTATAATCCTCTGGAAGTTCGGCCGTCAACCTTTAGCGTTAAGCCGGAATGCAGCAGAGAGGTGGAGCAACTTCTGAAGGCTGCAGGGAAGGATCAGACAGAAAGACTGGTGAAGATTATCAGTCGCCCCTTTACTCCTGGACAGATCTCCAACTGTATCGCAAAATATCATATCGAGTTAACTGTTGACGAGGATGATTTATTAGAGGAGCTTTTATCCTCTTGTAATCAGAACATCGAAGCAGGCTTCGGTGAGGGCTACTGGAGTGATCACTGGGACTATAATATGGATCTTGTGGATAGTTATCTGAGAATGTTCCCGGACAGAAAGCAACAGCTACTGTTCGGAGATCAAAGCTATCGCTTCTATGACAGCGCGGCTAGAGTTCTTCCCCGTTCTGAGAAATATGTGATTACAAAGAAAAACGAGGCAAGACAATATGGTGCTCTGGTTCATGATGAGGAGAAGGCTGCCCAGCCCGGATTTGATAAGAAAGGCACCAATTGGCTAAAGACGAAGAGCGGAAACTTTACTGCCACAACATTAATGGGTAAGATGATTTCCCTGGCTTTGAACAAATTCTCATCCCTGGATCCTTATGGAATGGGTGTTGAGATGGAGGGTGGAAAACCCGGTTGGAATGATGCGATGAACGGACTTCCCGGATTGTTCGGAAGCGGTATGTCAGAGACCTTTGAATTAAAGCGACTTATTTCCTTCCTTTGTGATTCGGTAACGATGGTAGAGGAGATTCACCTTCCCGTGGAAATCTGCAGTTTCTTATTCAATGTAGCAGGAATGTTATCTCTTGCATCTAAGGAGAATTGGAACGACTTTACTTATTGGGACAGAGTGTCTACTTTACGCGAACAGTTCCGCGAGGAGGTTCGCTTTACAACGACCGGCAGTGTTCAAAAGGTAAGTACAAAAGAGCTTCTGGCGATCTTTAGTTCTTTTCTTGTTAAGCTGGATCTAGGTATTGATAAGGCCTGTGTCCATGGAAAAGGCTTGGTTCCTACTTATTTTACCTTCCATGCAACAGAATTCGAACCTGTACTGGATGAAGAAGGACATAAGATCATCAGTGGTTATGGGTTACCGAAGGCAGTGGTGAAGGCTTTCGAGGTTCAGCCCCTTCCGGCATTCTTAGAGGGTCCTGCCAAGATGCTGCCGACATTAAGACGATTCTCAGCTGCCAAAGAATTATACCAAAAGGTTCGAGAGAGCGAATTATATGATCGAAAGCTCGGGATGTATAAGACAAGTGTTCCGATTGAGCATATCTCCATGGAGAACGGACGTATTCGTGCATTTACCGCAGGATGGCTGGAGAGAGAAAGTGTCTTTCTGCATATGGAATATAAATATCTTCTATCCATATTACGTGCAGGCTTATATGAGCAATTTTATGAAGAAATCAAAACAGCAATGGTAGTATTTCGTGATCCAGCGGAATATGGAAGAAGTATTCTTGAGAATTCTTCATTCTTAGCTTCCAGTATGAATCCCAATGAGAGCATCCATGGAAGAGGCTATGTTGCACGTCTTACCGGTTCCACCACAGAAGTGATTACCATGTGGATTGAGATGTTTATGGGTGATACATTATTCACCGCCAAAGAAGGAGAACTGAAGCTACACTTTAATCCAAAGCTTGCTGAATGGATGTTTGATGAAAATGGTCGTGTCTCCTTTACACTCTTCTCAAAGTGTAAGGTGACCTATGTGAATCCCAGCTGTAAAGCGACCTACGGGGATAATGCAGCGATCATTGACCGGATCGAGGTTATGGATACCAAGGAGGTTCTTACCGGAAATACAATCAGTGGATCCTTGGCGGAGAGAATCAGGAGTGGAGAGATTGGTGAAATAATCGTATACTTTAAATAAGTAGCATGAAATAGGATCCTTGGAGTAATGATTGTTTCTTATAATAGTCCGCAAAGTCACTGCTTTTATAGGCTTTGCGGTCTCAATCAAAATAAAATGTCAGGATATTTATTTTGCTAAAATAAAAACGTTTTCATATTGAAGCCCCGTAAATATAGGAGCTCCGGATAAATGATTGAAAACCGGAACGGAGATAGGATGCAGAAAATAATTACTACTTATATAAATAATCAAAAGAAGACAATAGTGGAGGAGACCGAGTTACTGCCAGGAGAAGGCGGTATGCAGAGTGTGATGGTCTATCCGGAGTTGGAATACCAAACGATAGCCGGCTTTGGAGGAGCCTTTACCGAAGCTGCCGGATATGCTTATTCCAAACTGAGTGAGGAGAATAAAGATACCGCACTGGAACTGTATTTTGGTAAATCGGGAATTGGATATCACTTAATGAGAAGTCATATTGACAGTTGTGACTTCTCCCTGGGCACTTACTCCGCGATCTCTGATCCGGAGGATACCAGGATGGAATCCTTTACACTGGCGCGGGCAGAACAATATATCGATCCGTTGATCAAGGCAGCGAAGCAGAAGGCACAGAGAGAATTCTCCCTGATGCTGAGTCCCTGGTCTCCCCCTGCGTTTATGAAGACGAATGGGAACCGATTGCGTGGCGGAAAGCTGAAGGAGGAGTATCGCTCCTTCTATGCGGAGTATCTCTGCCGTTATATCCAGGAATATGAGACGAAGGGTTTTCCGGTCAGCCGACTCACGATACAGAATGAACCGGCAGCAGTTCAAAGCTGGGATTCCTGCCTCTATACCGCTGGGGAGGAGAAGGAATTCGTAAGGGATTATCTGTATCCCAGTCTTCAGAAGCATGGTCTTGGTCATGTCAAGCTTCTGATTTGGGACCATAATAAGGAACGTATGTATGAGAGAGCAAAAGCAATCCTTGATCCTACAACCGATGCGATGGTGGACGGAGTTGCCTTCCATTGGTACTCCGGAGATCATTTTGATGCGATCCGACTCACAAGAGAAGCTTTTCCGAAGAAGGAATTGATTTTCACCGAGGGTTGTGTTGAATATAGCCGCTTTCGTACGAATCAGTTAAAAAATGCTCAGATGTATGCGCATGATATCCTTGGTAATCTGAATGCAGGGATGAATGGCTTTATCGACTGGAATATCTTTCTGGACGAACAAGGCGGACCGAATCATGTCGGCAATTACTGTGATGCTCCTGTTATGGTGGATACTACAACGGGAGAGCTGATGGTGAAGCTGTCTTATGACTACATCGGACACTTTAGCAAGTATATCAAACCCGGTGCGAAGCGAATCGGATTTACAAAATATACAGATCAATTGGAGATGACTGCCTTTAAGAATGAGGACCGTTCCATTGTTCTCGTCATGTTGAACAGGAAAGCTGTTGAGATTCCGGTGACGGTGGAGCTTGGTGATAGAGCATTTACACAGATGATTCCGGGAGAATCCATCATAACGGTAGTTCTTAGTGAGAATGAAGTAAAGTATTAGAATAGCAGAGGGAATATCATATTCAGTTATGATCAATAAGAATAAATTATTAAGAAAAAATTATTAAGAATGTAACCCAGTGTAAAATATGGAACGGTATCAAAGGTGCAGTTTAGGAATGGAAATGAGACTATATAAACGGCGTATCCAATGGAATAGAATAATATTGGGATTATTGTTAGGGTTACTGATGGGAGCATTGATTCCATCAACCCCGGCGGAGGCAGAAGAGATGGAGCATAATCAAGAACATCTTCAAGAGCGATTCTTAAAAACCGATCAAAAAGTGTTAAGGGATAAAGCCGGAGAGGGAGAAATCGTCACACTACGAGGAACCAATGCCGGAGGCTGGCAGGTTATGGAAGCCTGGATGTGCCCAACAAATTCACCGGACCAGAAGACGACAATCGCCGTACTGACCGAACGCTTTGGTGATGAGAAAGCACAGAAATTACTTCAAATCTATGAACAGGCCTGGTGGCAGGAACAGGATTTTGATCATGCAAAGGAGCTTAACTTTAATGTACTTCGCTTGCCGATCTCCTGCTACAATCTGTTGCAGCCGGATGGATCACTGAGGGAGGATACTCTTGCAGCTCTTGACTGGTTTGTAAAGGAATGTGAGGAACGAGAGCTCTATGTGATACTTGATCTTCATGCTGCTCCCGGCTCACAAAACGGAAGAGATCATTCCGGTGATACCTCCGGTTCGATTCTTTTCACCGATGAGAAGGCTCAGGAGCTTACCATCTCCTTATGGAAGCAGTTGGCGGAGCATTTTAAGGGAAATGCAACGATTGCAGGTTATGATCTGCTGAATGAACCGGAAGGTGCAGAAGAGGAAAGATCCCCATGGGGAAGAGTTCAGCTTCCTTTCATGGATCGTCTGTATCAAGCCATTCGTGCCATAGATAAAGATCATATCATTATCCTAAATGCGATCTGGGAGCCGGAGAATATGCCTGATCCGTCGGAATATGGCTGGGAGAATGTGATGTATGAGTATCACTTCTACGGCTGGGATAAGACGAATGATGTCAAGGCACAGAAGGCCTTCACCGATTCTAAGGTAAGGAAGAACAATCAGGCAGATCATCCGGTTCCTGTGCTTGTTGGTGAGTTCACACTTTTTGAGAAGCCGGAGAGCTGGGAATATGCACTCAGAACCTATGAAGCGAACGGCTGGTGCTGGACGACTTGGACTTATAAGACAGTGAATATGGGAAGTTGGGGAATCTACAACAGTACCAACAGTGCGACACCGAAGGTGGATATCTACCAGGATACCGAGGAGGTTATTGCGGAGAAATGGAGCAAGGTCACCACTGTAGACAGCTTTCAGGTGAATCAGTTCTTATATAAGATTTTACAGAAATGGGCAGGTAGAACGCCTGAGGATATCGCAATAGAGAAGGCAGCAGAGGAAGATGAACTCCGACGAAAGAAGGAAGAAGAGCAGATAAATATGCAGGAGGCAGACAGGAAAGCGAAAGCGCTTGAGAAGGCATCGAGAGTACAGAGTGCTGCTCAGCTGGCACTGGTATCTGCGGTACTGTTAACTTTCTTAGCCATAATCCGTATTGTCATGAAGAAAAAGAGAAGAAGCAACTAGAATTATAACAAAATAGTACAACAGAATAACATCAGAATAACAACAAAAATAAGACGGTACACCAATGAAGGGGTTCCGTGAATACCAGGGGAAGGCAAGGCCCCCGATCAGAAGGGAGTAATACGATGAAATTAATCACAACCTGTTACGAGAACTATCAGAGAGAAGTTATAGTGAAGAATTATGAGGCAGTGAAGGATGAGAGAGGAGTAGAGAACAATGTTGTCAATCTTTATCCTGAGATAGAATACCAGACAATCCTGGGCTTTGGCGGAGCGATTACTGAGGCTGCAGGCTTTGCATTTTCTAAGCTTACCAAGGAGAATCAGGAGAAGGCGTTGGAACTGTATTTCGGACCAACCGGTAATCATTATCATATGATTAGAAGTCATATCGATAGCTGTGACTTTTCACTTGGTGTATATACTGCAATGAATGATCCGGAGGATAAGGAGATGAATTCTTTCACTCTGGATCGCGACGAAGAATATATTCTTCCTTTGCTCAGAGCAGCATCAGAGAAGGCGAGCGAAGCTTTTGATCTCATGCTAAGTCCCTGGTCTCCTCCGGCTTTTATGAAGACGAATGGTGATCGTACTCATGGTGGTAAGTTAAAGAAGGAGTATCAGAAGGACTGGGCAAATTATATCTGCAGATATGTCAAGGAATATGAGAAAAAAGGATTTACAGTTAATCGAATGACAATTCAGAATGAACCTGCAGCGACACAGACCTGGGATTCTTGTCTGTTTACAGCAGAAGAAGAGAAGCTGTTTCTTCGGGATTATCTGTATCCTGCGCTGAATGAGCAGGGTTTAGGTCATATTAAGCTCAATATCTGGGATCACAATAAGGAACGTTTGTATGAGCGTGCCAAAGCGATTATTGATGATCAGACCACTTCCATGGTGGACGGAGTAGCCTTCCATTGGTACTCTGGGGATCATTTTGAAGCAATTGCTATGACGCACGAGGTATTCCCGGACAAAGAGCTGATCTTTACGGAGGGTTGTGTTGAGTATAGCAGATTCGGCACTGATCAACTGAAGAATGCACAGATGTATGCACACGATATTCTGGGGAACTTGAATGGCGGCATGACCGGCTCTATCGATTGGAATATCTTCCTGGATGAGAAGGGTGGACCGAATCACGTAGGAAACTTCTGTGATGCTCCGATTATGGTGAATACACAGACCGGCGAGATGGAAGTGAAGCTCTCCTTCGATTATATCGGACATTTCAGTAAGTATATCCAACCGGGTGCAAAGCGTATCGGTTTGTCCAAATATACATCCGATTTGGAGGTTACTGCGTTCAAGAATCCGGAGGGAACCTTGGCAGTGGTTCTTCTGAACAGAACGGAGAAGAAGCTTCCGGTCGTAATCCGTCTGAATGGGGAGATAATTGAATTCGAATTACCGGAGAATGCAATTGCAACCGGATTAATCGATTAGAAGTAAAAAACCGTCTAGAATTTGATCGTCAATTTGCATGGAGGTATTGAAGAATTAGTGATACGAAACATGGTTTATACACAACACGCTCTCGCTTGGATGAAGCACGTAGTGACGGCATTCATACAGTTGCTTAATAAACCATGTTCCCTATCACTAATTCCTAAGAAGTTGTGATGCAAATTGACGAAGTCGAATTTCTAAATAAGTTTCAATAGTACGTTTCTGATTGATTATTTATATGTTCGAAAGCCATTAATGTCGGAATAAATATTATAAATTTCAATAATCTATGAGTAGATTAACTCTGGGGGGAGTGTGTTCGTATGAAGAAGGTAGGGTGTTTTTTAATTAGTGTATTAATGCTAATGATGATTACCGTCACCGGTTGCAGTAAGGGGACGGATGCAGGGGATGCGGATGGAACGATGAAGTCAAAGGAGGAACAGGATGAGCCTGTTGTTGCGAATCCAGAGGCTTATCTGGATGCAACTTTATCGACTGCGGAACGTGTGGATAACCTTTTGAGCCAGATGTCTCTGCTTGAGAAGGCGGGCCAGATGCTACAGGGAGAGCGGGGTCGTGTTAGCGAGAAAGAGATGAA